>CAZXDF010000141.1:0-4929 GCA_964639345.1 uncultured candidatus Brocadiaceae bacterium
CGCCGGAGGAAGAGGGCGGGGCGCGGGAAGGGGGGGGGGGCGATGCTTGAGTACCTGCTCCTTTGCCTGTGCATCGGCCTGGAGAGCTTCTTCAGCGGGAGCGAGACGGGGCTCTACTGCGTCAACCGGATGCGCCTGCGCTTCCGGCTGGAGAGAAGATGGCCCGGGGCGGCGGCCCTCCAGAAGCTCACCTCCGACCCGCAGCTCGCCATCAGCACGATGCTCATCGGCACCAACCTGAGCGTGTACCTGGCGAGCGTGTTGTGCTCGCGTAGGCTCGGCGCCTTCGAGGCGCTAGCCCCGCGTGCGGACCTCTACACCAGCCTCATCCTTCCGCCGGTGCTGCTGGTTTTCGCCGAGATCGTTCCCAAGTCCATCTTCCAGCGCGGGGCTGATACCCTGATGTACAAGGCCGCCTTGCCCTTGAGCGCGGCGCGCACCGCTTTCTACCCCGTGCTGTTCGTCATGAAGGGGCTGGGGGCGCTGATAAGGCGGCTGGCCCTGCGGCTGGGAGCGGAGGAGGCGGGCGAGCTGACGGTCGAGAAGTTCCGCTTCTTCCTGAGCGAGGGCGCCGCCCTCGGCGTGGTCACCCCTCATCAGCAGGCGATGGCCGAGAACATCTTCCACCTCAGATCGCTTGGCGTGGCCAGGGCGATGGTGCCGCTCGAAAACGTGGTCATGGTGCCGGAGACGGTCGGGCCGGATGGTCTGCTGAATGTGCTCAGGGACCATCGCTTCTCGCGTCTGCCCGTGTATTCGGGCGAGCGCGCCGACATCGCGGGCATTGTCAACATCATAGACGTGCTGGCCGGTCGCGGCGCAGCCCTTGTGCCGAGCGACATCATGCGACCGCCCCTCTTTCTGGGCGCCCGGCTCAGCGTCATGGATGCCCTCTACGCCCTTCAGAAGGCCCACCGGCAGATGGCCGTCGTCACCGACGGTGAAGCGGCGGTTGGGATAGTCACCGTGAAGGACCTTGTGGAACGGATTGTCGGTGAACTGGCGGAGTGGTAGAGCGCACTAAGAAAGAGGTAGGAGTGGGCCGATGAGGGGAACCCGCAGAGAGCGTCGCCGCCTTTGCACGAGGGGTTCTTGGTTCGCGAGCGGAAGAGGGAGGCACACGAGATGCTCAAAGGGATAAGGCGTATCGGATCGTTGGCTTTCGTGTTGGGGTTTTTTGTCACCGTTTTCGTGGTGATACCCTGGGGCGTCACCGTGCTGGATGACCCCACGGTGGGTGGACCCCTGCCGTGGTGGGTCAAGGTATCGGTCTACCTCCTGCTGGGCGGCATAGTCGTGGTGCTTGCTTCAGTGGCCCTCGAGCAGGGCCTGCGCCGCCCCAAACCGGCGGAACCGGACCTGAAGCCCATGCCCGGTGGCATCGTCATGGAGAACATCGACCATGTTCCCGGACGGGACATCACCGAGGCCCTCGGACTGGTTGCAGGGCACACCGTCTATGCGATCTGGCTGGGCAAGGACATCTCAGCGCTGGTGAAGTTGATCCTTGGCGGAGAGTTGACGGAGTACACCGAGATGATGGGCAAGGCGCGGACCCTGGCGCTGCGGAGAATGCTGGAGGAGGCCGCCGATATGGGGGCCGACGCCGTCGTTAACGTCCGCTTCATGACCACAAGTGTGATCGGGAGCGCCGCTGAACTCCTGGCCTACGGGACCGCCGTCAGACTGGCCCCGTCATCTACGTGAGACGCTGGCCGATGCCATCCTGGTCATGGAGCGAAAGGGGTAACGCGATCATGAAGAGCTTCAAGATGCCGCTCCTTGCGGGGCTGGTGATGTGGCTGGCGGCATGGACTGCCGGCGCGCAGGAATTGTCTCCGCCCGGGTTCCCCGACTTCCGCGGGACGCGCCCGGCACAGGAGTTGGTCGCGGACTACCTGGTGATCCCGACGTTGAAACCTGCCCGTCAGGCGCCGGGAAGCCGCGTGGTTGCTGAGGTGACGTTCGTCTGCCCGCCCAACTGGTTCATGTACCATGACAGGATTCGGGTCGCCCTCGCGGAAGAGGACGTGCAGGCGCTGCCGGTCCGAGCGGGGGACTTCACCATTCCGGCGCCCAGGACCAGGTGCGACCAGTTCCTCGAGAAGGAGGTCAGATACCATGATGGCAAGTTCTCGGCGTGGCTGGTGCTGGATGTCAAAGACGACGCCCCCGCGGGCGAGCGCGTGCTGCCGCTAGAGATCACATACCAGGGGTGTAGCGACATGGTCTGTTTCGCCCCTGTGGTGAAGAACGTGGGACTGAGGCTGACCGTGCTGCCCGCCGGTTCCAATGCCGTGCCCGTCGAGCTCCCTCCGAAGCCGACGCCGGCAGCGACCCTTGACGGGTCGCCTGCCGCCGATGCTCCGGCGGCCGGGGCGGCGCAGACGATTGCCCGCAGGCTCGGCGAGCACGGGCTTCTAGTGGCCCTCATAGTGGCCTACGTCCTGGGGTGGGGCCTTGTGCTCACCCCGTGTGTGTATCCGCTCATCCCCGTCACTCTCAGCGTGATCGGCGCCACCGCCACCGGAAGCAGGATAAGCGGCCTGGGCCGATCTCTTGTCTACGTGCTCGGGATTTCCGTGACCTACGGGGCGGCCGGTGTCATCGCGGGCCGCGCCGGCGAGACCTTCGGCACGCGGTTTCAGCACCCGGCGTTCTACGTGGTGATGGCCGTGCTGTTCTTCGTCCTGGCCGCGGCGATGTTCGGCGTGATCAGCATCCAGCTCCAGAGTTCCTGGACGGCGCGCCTTCAGGCCGGGCTGCGCGGCCGGGCGGGCCTGCTCGGAATCTTCCTGATAGGCGTGCTCTCGGCCGTGGCGGCCACCGCCTGCATCGCACCGGTGCTGGCCGGCGCGGCGCTCTACGTGACGACCACGGGCGACCAGTTCGGCGGGTTCCTGATCTTCATCGCCATCGCCTGGGGGATGGGCACGCCGCTGGTGGTGCTGGGGACCTTCAGCGGGCTGGTGAAGTCCCTGCCCAAGTCGGGCGGCTGGATGCTGGCGGTCAAGTACCTGTTCGGATTCGGCCTGGTGGGGGCCGGCGTCTACTTCATCGGGCAGAGCGGAGTGCTGGGCGCGTTCTGGTATCCGATCTTCGTCGGCTCGGTGCTGCTGGTGGCGAGCGTGTTCGTGGGGGCGTTCGACCAGGTTCCGAGCGGCGCGGATCGGGTGCTGCGCGGCCGAAAGGCCCTGGGCCTCCTGCTGGTGGTAGGAGCCGTTTTGGCGTTCGCCCAGCCTCTGCTCGAGAGGCTGCCCGCGGGCGCAGCGGAGCCGAGAGAGGGCATCACTTGGGTGACCTCGCTGGAGGACGCGCGCGCGCAGGCTCGAGAAGCGGGCAGACCCGCCATGGTCTACTTCTGGGCCGAGAGCTGCCCGGCGTGCGTGAAGCTCAAGAAGAGGACATTCCCGGACCCCGCCGTTGTGGAGGAATCGAAGCGCTTCGTCTGCGTCATGGTCGACGGCACCGACTGGCCCCGCGATCAGCATGCGCAGATGCGGGAGGAGTACGGCTTCCTTGGCTGGCCGACGACCACTTTCATCACCTCAGAGGGCGACGTGCTGGGCGACCGGCCACTGGTTGGTTACGTGTCGCCTGAAAAGCTTCTGAACGCCATGCGGGCCGTCCGGTAGGGGTGCGCGGGCTGCACTGCGGCGCGCCTGCGGCACTTGCATTGGGGCGCGGGAGTTGACATACTGAAGCAAGGAAGGTTTCGCGCTCATTTCCGGTGCGCGTCGGGTTCTTTGTAGCACCGACAGCACCGGTGGACATGAAGGAGGAAGGATCGGATGGTTGACAGGGAAAGAGTCACGCAGTTGCTGGACGAGCTCCGGCCGTCTCTGCAAAGCCACGGTGGCGATGTGCAGTTCGTGGACGTGACAGAGGACGGGGTCGTGAAGGTCGTGCTCGAAGGGGCCTGCAAGGGCTGCCCGATGGCCGCGATGACGGTCAAGGAAGGCATTGAAGCGCGGCTGAAGGAGGAGATCCCGGAGATCACGGAGGTCGTGCCCGTCGAGGCCGAGTGATCGCCGCACCCTGAGCGAGCGCAAGAAGAGGCGGGTGCGGGCCAGCTACATGGCCCGCACCCGTTTTCTGTACCCCGACGCTCCTTGCGGGGCGCCGGCCTACTTATTCGCGGTGCCGGCGATGTAGGGGCTGGCCGCCACGGCCTTGGGCACCGGCACGGCGGGGAAAGCGTCCAGCGAGTAATGTGGGATGGCAGCGGGGCCGCCGATGAGGTAGATGAACTCGTCGATGAACTTCTGGGTCGGCCCGTCGAGTCGCCTGACATACTGGAGCGGCACGGTTCGTTCCTTGGCTGCGATGTTCTTCATGTCGGTCAGGGCGGTCTTCGTGACGCCGTGCGCGCGCTTGAGGATGACGGACTTGCCGCTGGCGCCCTTCTCCAGGGCGTCGACGCAAGCCGAGCCGACCATGTAGGCCTCCGAGGCGTCGACCGGGGACATCATGCAGCTTCTCTGGATGTGCTGCGGCACGAGGGCCACTTCCTTGATCTTGCCCGGCACGGCGTCGACCTTCAGCTCGGCGTTGATGACCTGCGCCAGGAAGATGGCCGGTGAGAAGGATGTGCTGCGGCCGTGCTCGACGTTGCCGTGCGCGTCCGTGGCCACGTCCTTCGCGTGAATCTTGGCAAGGCTCTGCTTGGTCCTGGCGTCCGTCAGGTCCTCCTGGACCTTGGGCAACAGCGTCTGCGTGGCGCGGTTCTCGACCTCCTGCACGACGGCGTCCGTGTCGATGTCCTGGAACATATCCGCGACGGTCCAGACATTGACCACCAGCACGGCCAACAGGATGACCGGCCCGATGATTCGAAACACCTTCAGCCGCCTCTTCGCAGCCTCGTGGCGCTTCACCACACTCGTATACTCGATTGCCATCAGTT
The DNA here is from genome assembly GCA_964639345.1 of uncultured candidatus Brocadiaceae bacterium. Classification (GTDB taxonomy): domain Bacteria; phylum Planctomycetota; class Brocadiia; order SM23-32; family SM23-32; genus CAZHPE01. The sequence goes on from CAZXDF010000141.1 coordinate 4,907, forward strand.
CCTCCTCGGTGCCCATTCGCGGG
>CAZXDF010000142.1:0-10145 GCA_964639345.1 uncultured candidatus Brocadiaceae bacterium
CTGCATCGCCCGCAGCCGTAATTCCAATATCTCCAATACCGACGATGCGTTGAACGAGGTCTTGCCTGATGTTGACTGCTCTGATGTCAGCGCAAAACACCGCTACCGAACTCTTCGAGAGTACGCCAGTTTCGAGAACAACTCTGTCACCGTAGACACGAAGCACGAGGCTTGCCTTCTTCCAGAACGCTACGATCAGGGGAATAATCAGCCAGCAGAATACAATGTGCCAGAAGAAATTCCACCACGACGGCCTTGCCTCAAGGAGTACTCTATCTTCATCCATGGCCTACCCCTCCATCAATTAGCTGGCTTATGTTCGCGCAAACAGCAACAAACCTTGGTTCTACGGGGAAGGCGGGGGGCAGTCAAGTCAAGAATCGTAACGCAACGAAATGTCATTTCGCGGCAGGCGAGGAGGAATAACCCATGCCTATCAGCCTGTGGCAGAAGTCCCAAGACGGTGCGGAGCCACATGTCGGACCCGCTGCGAGTGCTGAATTCGGGCTTCTCAGGCGGTTGGCAGAGCCGGCTGCAGCGCTTCGAGGACTTTCGCCACAGGCTGCCATGGCGGGAGCCGCCTCACTGGCTCCCGGAATCTCTTCCGGCAGACTCTTGTATTTCCACATCCGCAGTGTCCCGGCCCCGACGTGCGCGGCTTTGCCACCTCGGAGAGTATTGTAACCCTTCCGTGGAACTTTCGCAGCATCAAACTTTCGAGGAATCCGGAGAGGTTCTCACCGCGGGCCGCGGGCGGGACGTTCGACTTGCCCGGAAAAACATGCGCCCATATCGGACACACCGCCGGCGCGTAACGACTATACTGCGGGTGCGGAAAGATTTCGGACTCTTGGCGGGCGCGCGGACAGGAGTGGACAGGAGAGGATAGATACGGCATCTTAGGGCCACGACGACACACAAGACCCAGACGAAGAGTCCGCGCGGTATGCGCTCGTGTCGGGCTCGTGTTGCGTTCGCGTGGGGTTCGTGCGGGGCTTGTGTAGGGTTCGTGTAGGGTTCGTGTAGGCAATCTTAGGGACGACTGCGCCCATAAGGGGCGATCCGGCGGGGGCGTTCGGGCGGCCGCGTCTGATTGCTTCCCGCCGCGCGTTGGGGTAATCTATCGCCTGGTCGCGGCGGCCGAACGAGGGACGTGGCGCGTTCGCTTCGTAGGGAGGACAAGATGGCTCAGGCGATTCGGTGGGGTATTCTCGGGCTGGGCAACATCGCACGCACGTTCGCCACGGCCCTGCAATCGGTGCCGGATGCCGAGCTGGTCGCAGTGGGCTCGCACGCGCAGGAGAAGGCCGATGCGTTCGCCGAGGAGTTCGGCGCCCCGCGGCGGCACGCATCGTACGAGGCGCTCGCGGTCGATGCCGACGTCGACATCGTCTACGTCGCCACCCCGCATCCCCAGCACAAGGCGTGCAGCATGTTGTGCCTCGAGGCCGGGAAGCCGGTGCTGTGCGAGAAGCCCCTCACGGTCAACGCCGCCGAGGCCGAGGAGCTTGTGGCCTGCGCCAGGGGGCGCGGGCTCTTCCTGATGGAAGCGATGTGGACGCGCTTCTTCCCGCTCATGGGCAAGGTGAGGGAACTGCTCGCGGCCGGGGCGATCGGCGAGGCGAGGATGCTGCAGGCCGACCTGGGCTTCCGCGCGGAGTTCGACGCAGCGAGCCGCCTGTTCAGTCCCCTCCTCGCCGGGGGATCACTGCTGGACGTGGGCGTTTACTGCGTCGCGTTGAGCTCCATGGTTTTCGGCGAGCCCTCGCGCGCGACGGGCCTGGCCCACCTCGCCGAGACTGGGGTCGACGAGCAGGCCGCCTGGGTCTTGCAATACGACCGCGGCCAGCTCGCGATCTGCTCCTGCGCCATGCGAACCAGCACGCGCCACGATGCGGCCATATTCGGCACGGAAGGCAGCATCCGCATCCACGCCCCGTTCTACCGGCCCCGGCGCATGACCGTAAGGACCGCCGGGGGCGAAGAAGAATTGGAGTTTCCGTTCGAGGGGAACGGGATGGAGTTCGAGGCGGCGGCCGTAGGCGAGTGCCTGAGAGATGGCAAGCTCGAACACGCACTCATGCCGCTCGATGAAAGCATCGCCGTCATGCGCACGATGGACGTGCTACGCGCGCAGTGGGGTGTGAAGTACCCGATGGAGTAGCGGACTCAGCGCCAAACGGAGAGCCGCAGCCTCACGAAACCTGCTCGTCCTGGGAAGTTACACCGGAGGCGGGCCTGGTCGCCCATGCCAGGACGAGAACATGGCAGCCCGCGCTTGAGAGCCTTCTGACGGAACGGCGCAGGAGGCTGCCCGTAGTGACGATGTCCTGAACCAGGAGCACGCTGGACCCGGAATCCACGACGGCATCCAGAGCCGGCTCGACGTGCCCGCCGGAAGCCGCCACCGCCGCCATCTGCCCGAAAACCTTCCGGAAAGAAATCCCAGCCTGTTCGGCCAGTTGCTGCCCCAGCATTTCCGGCGCTGAGCGCTCCGGCGTGCCGATCTCCCCCACAAGAGGCGTGTTGGTAATGAAGTCGATCTTTGCCCGCCCCACGTGAAGGTCGAGGAGCATGAGTATGTCCTCGGCCATCTTGCCTGTGAACTCCTTGTCGGGGCTGTCCTTCCATCGCAGGAACTCGAGGCGCTCCCCCTTGTCGAGACCGTCCCATGACTTCGCCGCAAACGCAGCGAGTGTGACGTGCGGAATGTGGAAGCAGCCGGGCGCGGTCTCCCTGCCGACGAATGCGACCGTTTGGGAACCGCCCCTGAGCAGTGAGAGCGCATCCTGGAACGAACCCCAATCGGGCTGATACTGTGCATGGCTCACACGGGCCCGCAGGCCGGCCGCCTTGCCCAGTTCACCTATGTCCAGCGAGAAGCCCTGAACCGCGGTCCTCAAGGACTCGGCCACATCCATCACCTCGTCGTCGGTGGCCATGGGCGCGATAAACAGGAACTCGCTCCCTCCGATGCGGCCCGCAGTCCAACCCTCACGTAACTTCCGCTTCAAGGCAGCGGGAAGTTCCTTCAACACGGCATCGCCGACGCGGCGACCGTACTCGTTGTTGAGCTCGGCCAGATTGATCAGCATGAGGTAGATAAGATGAGCGGCGCGATTCCCGGAGTGCTCGGCGTACCGCTCCTTGCCCAACTCGATCATCAGGCCGTCCATGTTCGGCAAGCCGGTCAGCGGGTCCGTAAAGGGCGAGACTTCCGGCTCTGCCCGCCCTCGCCTCTTGGCCATGAACCACCAGTAGAGCAGGTAGAACAGCACCACCAGCGCGTAGACACAGATGACCGCCGCGAAAAGTCTGATGCGCCAGTCCACCCCGGGGGAACGGTTCAGAAAGACCGCCTCCGCTACCACCATGGCGACCAGCACCAGCAGCGCCAGGACAAAGCGCCTTCCGAACGCCCCGGCGAAGATGCGCTTCGACCGGCCCTGTGCTTCAGACGACGAGGGAGATTCTGCCACGGTCCCATGCCTCCCAATCAACTCAAAAGCTCGTGCCCGGATTCCACACACGCCGCCGCCACAGAGTCATAAATATATGCATTCTTGCAGCCCGATTTCAGCGCCGCGCTTCACCCCGGCGGCCGCTGGGCAAGCGAGACGACCTTCGCAGAGCGCTCTTCGGCACCCATATCCCGAAGCGCAACATTCGCCCGCCCTACTGCCGGGCGGCGTAGAGGGCGGCGCCCAGGGCCGTCACGAACTCCCCGCGCGGAGGCACGGCGGCCTCGCAGCCCAGCGCACGCCCCAGCGCACGCCGCAGCGCCCGGCTGTGCGACGGCCCGCCGTCGAACATCACCGGCGGCCCTGCCCCCACCTGGCGCGCCAGCCCGGCCACACGGCCCGCCACTCCCTCGTAGAGCCCCGCGGCGACCTCCGCCCTGTCCCGTCCCTCGGCCAGGAGGCTGACCACTTCGGACTCTGCGAACACCGTGCAAGCGCTGCTGATCCGCGCGGGATCCTCCGCCGCCACCGCCAGTTCGTCCATCGTGACCAGGTCCACGCCCATGACGCGCGCCATCACCTCCAGGAACCGCCCCGTGCCGGCCGCGCAGCGGTCGTTCATGGCGAACTGGTCCACAAGCCCGTCGGGCGCAAACGTGATGACCTTGCTGTCCTGGCCACCCACGTCCACGACGGTCCTGAACCGCTCGGGTTGCTCGTAAGGATGCGGGGGCGTGCCGAAGACCTCCGCCAACTCCCCCCAGTGTCGCCACATCCAGCCAGTGCCCAGCGCGTTGGCCATGATCTCGCTGACGCGCCCCGATGCGTTCTCTACCAGGTTGCGGCCGAATCCCGTGGCGCAGACGCCGTCGGGCCGGAAGCCGCCCACCTCCGGGCACTCCAGCACCCGGGCCAGCAGCCCCGCGCACTGGGCCTTCAGGTCCGCCCCCGTGCCCTCCGCCAGCCAGGCCAGCGGCCGCCCGTCGGCCAGGGCGAGCGCCTTCACCGCCGCACTGCCTACGTCCACACCAACGGTAAGGGCCACCTCGCGCGCCTCCCTACTGCTCCGCCAGCAGCTTGCAGATCATCCCGCCAACTTCATCGCGCACCCCCAGCAGCAGCGCCGCATCGCGCGTATGCCGTGCCGGATCGGGCGCGATGTCCTTACGCACCCTGTCCAGCAGGGCCTCGGCCCGCGCCTTGGACTCGCCGCCCTTGGCGTCGCGCGCCAGCTCCTCGAGCATGAAGAGGTACTCGAAATCCTCGAAGCCCTTGCGGATCACCTCCCATCGGATCGAGGAGCAGATGGACTCCTCGCCCGGGTAGACCAGGAACGGGTCGCCGGCCGGCAGGGGAATCTTGTCCTGGCAGTAGACGCTGGCGCCCGCCGCGTCGGTCCAGGGCGAGACGCGCACCGGCACCGGGCATCCGCTCCAGGCCGACCAGTAGTCGTAGCCCCAGTGCAGGAACCCCTTCAGGTTCAGCGACCACGAGAGCCAGAAAATGATCCGCGAGCGGATCGAGGCGTAGTCCAGGAAACGGTTGGGGTAAATCCCCTGCGGCGCAAGACAGACGTAGCTCCAGAGTTCCTGCGGCGCCTTGGCCGTCGAGGGCTCCGTGATCTTCTGGATCTGAGGCACCGTGATTTCGAGGTGTCCTTCGAGCCCCGGGGCCATCACGGCGTCGATGCGCTGCACGCCCGGCAGCCAGCGCTTCACGGCCTCGGAGAGGCGGATCCAGGAGTCCTGGTTGCCGGGGACCGGCTCGTCGGCGATATGCTGGACGTATCGGTCGCCGCAGCCCAGGGCCGTCAGACGCTCGCGGCACGCCTTCAGGAACCGCTCGGCGATCGGATCGAACTCCTCGGCCGACATCGCCTCGCGCGAGGTGTCTATCGGCGCGCCACCCTCGTCCTTCACGGGAAAGCGCAGCAGGCCGAAGTCGCTCTCCCAGTCGCCGATGCGACCGCCGATGTGCCCGCCCTCTATCCAGGTCACGCCCTCCCGGGCGAATGTCTTGACCCACCGGTCCAGGCGCGCGAAGTCGAATGCCAGCGACCCGTCCCCCCGCCGCGCCACGTCCACCAGCTCGCGGAACCGTGTCGCGATCATATCCTGGCGGTGGCGGCCCATGTCCTTCGCCACCTTCTCGATCCACCCCCAGTGCGCCTCCGACCAGGACTCCAGCCGGTAGTGGCGGGCCTGCTTGGTCGGATGATGCCACTCGCTGTGACGAAGCAGGTTCTCGCGCGGCAGCTCGAACGGCCAGACCTCGAGCGTCACGGGAACATCGATGTCGATCTTCTCGCCCGCCTTGTCCACCAGGTGAAGGCGAACCGAGCCCCGGTAGGCGCCCGCCCGCGCGTCGACCGGCACCCGCACGCTCACCCAGAGGGGCTGGGTCCTGCGGCCGAGGATTCGGATCGTGTCCTGCTCGAGGAACCCGTCCGGGAAGAACGCCGGCGCCTGGCGAAGGTAGGTGGCGGGATCGGTGTTCTCCGGCGGGTTGTGTGTCACATGGGTGTACCACTCCCAGTGGGCCTCCACGCATTCGCGGTCGATGCGCGCCGAGTCCGGCCCCGCCAGGTCGCTCAGCTCGCACGAGGCGGCCCTGATCTCCTTATCCGGCGGCACGCGCACCGCCACCTGCGCGTCTTCCACCTCCCCCCGCGCGGCGCGAAGATGTATCTCACAACCGGCGCGCGGAGGCCGCTCGGCATCCATGAACACCTTATCCAGGCTGTGGGTGGTCCACGCGACAATATCGCCCTCAGGCGCCATCACACCGCTCCTTTCGAGGATATGTACGAGACGACATCGGTCTCTAGCGGATCGTCAGCAAGCCACCGCTTACGGTTCGCATCAGTCGGCGCGGCATAGCGGCCGCCTGCATGCGATTGTCCGCCGGGGTTTCTTCACGCGGTCTACTCGTCAATGAGTTTGACCTGGACGCTCTGGAGGCCCGACCAGCATCTCCTGGGAAAGACCAGCGCCCTGTTGGCAAAGAGAAGATTCACCGTGGGCATTCCCTCAACCTGCTCCTTCTTGATCTCGAATCGTAACGTGAGGGGCTGGCCAGGTTTGATTTCAATCAGCGGCCCGACTTCCCGCTCGACCGGGATTGGAAGGTCAAGCACATAGACGAAGTCCTTGCCATCCTTCTTACCTTGGAACGAGACCCTGAATGCCTCGCGGTGAATCCACACCGACTCCTGATCAGGGCTGCTCAAGTGGGGGACGATGATGATTCTGTCTTTCGTTCGTCCTTGAGCAACGGCCGAAAGCTTCTCCTTGGACCGCTGAAGAGCACGCGTCTCTTTCAGGAAGCTCTCCAGCCGATCCTCGGAGAACGCCGGGAGGCTTTCTGAGGGGATGAAGAAGTATAGCGAGTCCGCGTAAGCTGTATGCCAAGCGACGTGAACGTCGGATGCCCGCGCTTGCCGCTTCTTCAGCCGGTTGAGAAACAGTATTCTGGTTTCTTCCTCCCCGTAGTCTGGTCCCCACCAACCGGTCTCTGCGAAATCGAAGGTGTCACCGGGTGAGAACGTTCCTCTAATGCATTTGATGACCTCCGCGGTCGCTACCATTGGGCCATCCTTATCGGTCCGGCTGTAGTCGGTTCGCAGGATCTTGGCCGCCATGATGACATCGGTCCTGTCCATAAGGTTGTTCAGAGTGGGTGATGCCTTGGGAGCACCTTGTGACCCACATGCCGCGAGGAATGGGAGAAGAAGAATGGCGATGCACTCTGCGAATATGGTTTTCCCTTGCATCTTATGCTCCAGGAGGCTTCTTGGCGAATTGCAGAAGTTACCAGCACTGCGCGACAATCTGGGCGGCTTCTGCCGGGCTCGACTGTCAGGGCTCCCGTTCTAGCGCCTGCGGGCCGAGAGCCTCCAGCGGCTTGCTGAGCAGCATTATGGCGTTGCCGAACCTGGTGAACGCCTCGGCAACCCCCTTGCCGGGACTACCGTCTGCTTCGCCTTCCGCCGTCGTCTCGAAGGCCAAATACTTGTGGTTTCCGTCCATGTCGATGACGGCAGGGTTCAGCGTGCCCAGGAATCGTGAACGGTCTGGACAATCGTCGATGGCCTCAGCATCTACCTTGACGCGCAGTGTGCCTCTTAGCTTCTGCGGCATCTTCAGCTCGGTCGACACTGCCTCCGGCAGATCAAGCGTCAGGTCGGCTCGGATGTCGATCCTGGCCGGCCCGGGGACAGCCGCCTCCGGGGGAGGGCAGGGGCACTTTCGAGGCGTCATCGTGCACGACGCAAGGGCCAACGAACACGCCACAGCCATAAGTGGAAGTACACGTGACCGGATCATTCTCTCGAACCCCAACAGCCGCCCGGGCTTGAGCAAGCGGAAGGGCTGCGATATGGTCGAAGGCTGCCGCCAGCCTTACTTGACGGTGATCACGATCTTGCCGCTGCCCACGTTCCCTCGCCCGTCGGTGGCGACGAAGACAAAGACGTGCTCGCCCTCTTCCAGCGACTCGGTGCGGTATGTGAACTTCTCGGCGCCCGAGTCGAAGAGGCCGTCGGCGGGGAAGACCGGCACCCAGTCGTCGGCGTTGTGGCTGACCTTCAGGTCGGTAATCGTGCTGTAGCCGTCGCGCGCGAGGCCGCTGATGACGTGCTCCCCGTCCCCCCCGGTCCTCGACTTCAGGTCGGCGAGTTCCGGCCGCCGGTTGTCGATGATGAATGGCTGGCTGACCTGCTCATCCTTGAGGGCCTCCCCGGCTGGACGCGCAAGGCGGTCGCTGGCCACGACGCGCAGCAGGTAATGCCCGTCGGGAACCCGTGCGGTGTCCCATTCGAAGCGCGGGCCCGCCGCGATCTTCTCCTTCAGCACCTTCCACGCCTCCTCTTCCACCCCTCGGTAGTAGAGGTCGAACACGAGCCGGTCCCCATTCGGGTCGGCGGCCTTCCAGGTGATCTTGCGTTTGGTGGCCGGGCCCTTCGGCGGCTTGGGCCCGCCGGGCCGTTTGCTCCCTGCGGCGGCCGCACCGTCCAGGCTGAGTTCCGTAACGAGCGGCGGCCGGTTCACCTGGCGGTAGCTGACCGACAGCTCGATCAGCGCCGGGCTGGCGTCGGCGTCCTTGGTCTGGAGGGCGCATCTGACCTGCGCAAACCTGCCCATCGGCACCTCCAGGGCGGCGCCGTCGGTTCTCGCCATTGGCGGCGACCACCACTCGCTCCAGTTCCCGTCCGGCTTGCGCGAGTTACCGGTGCGCACGCTCACCTCCAGGTCCGTGCGCGCGGGCTGGGTCGACTTCCACCACACCCGGCCCCAGCGCGAGACGTATCCCGCATCGAACGCCTCGCTCACGAACTTGCCTTCCGGCCGGTGGGCGGCGCCGACGCGCCACAACCCGCCGCCGTTGGAGGTGCCCAGCACCACCTCGCCCGAGGCATCGGCGGCGAGGGCCGAGATGTGCGTGGCGTCCAAATCGATGACCACCCGTGCGCTGCCGGCCCGCCGGCCGGTCGCCACGAGCCGTCCGCGAACCCCCGTGCCGGCAAGGAGCTGGCCGTCATCCTTCAGCACGATGCTCAGCATCAGCGTCCCCGGTATCCTGGTCAGCCGAAGCGCCGCGCCGTTCGGCTCGATCCGGTAGATGCTGTTCGCACCGGCCGGCGCCGACGGCGGTCCCGGCCCCCCCGCCGCATTCCGTTCGCCGGGTGTGGGGCGAGGCCCCCCGCTGTTCGGCCCCCCTCGCGATGGAGGCAATGGCGCCCCGGATGCGCCTCCCGCCTGGGCCGTTCCGGCATACAGCGCGCCGTCCGGCGCCAGCAGCAGGGAGCGCACCTCCGTCTCCTCCGCATCGTAGAGCACGCTGGCCTTGCCGTCCGCCGCGACGCGGTAGATGAGCCCATCCGGCTCGGTGCCCACGAATATGGCATCGCCCTTCGGGTCCACTGCCATGCACAGCAAGTGCTTCTGCGGGGCTTTGAACAGTTCCTTGACCTCCCCCGTGGAACTGAGCTTCAGCAGCCGCCCGTTCGGACCCGTGGCGCAGTATATCTCGCCCTTGGCGCCCAGGGCCATTTCCCAGACGTAGCTCTCGCCAAGCTCCTTGAACACCGTGACCTTGCCCCTGGCACCGACCCGGTAGATGATGCCCCTGGGGGCGGTGGCGGCGAGGACTGAGCCGTCCTTCAGCGGCAGCACGCTCAGCACGTGCTTCTCGCTGGTGCGATGAAGCTCCTTGAACCCCTTGCCGGTCAGCACGCCGACCGCCGCCGGCGCGCCTGTGCCCACATAGACCTTGCCGTTGGCGCCGACCTCGATGTCCCAGACGTAGTTGGCCTTGAGACCCCCGATCGGCTCCAGCACCGGGCCGAGTTCCAGCTCCCCGGTAGGGCGAATCGATATCCCATCCAGCTTGCCCCGGGAGAAATCCTCCGACCCGCCCATCGTCCACGTCTTGCCCACTGCGACGCCGGCGATGAGCAACTGCGCCACCACTACCGCCACGCCAAGGGTCAGCTTTCCTCTCTTCATCGTGCCCTCCGCTCTTGCTCTCTAATCCACACCCGGAACCGTCATGCCGCGGTTCGGGTCCGCCACTAGCAGACTGGTCTCCACCGCGCCCTGTATCACGAGCGAGGTGGCCACGGACGTCTTGACATCCTGCGCCAGGGGCATCGTCACGCCGATCTGGGCGCCGGCGGTCAACATG
>CAZXDF010000143.1:0-2909 GCA_964639345.1 uncultured candidatus Brocadiaceae bacterium
GCCTGGCCCGCCGCACCCGGGCGGCTCGATCGAAGCAATCATAGGGGAGAATTGACACCCGTCAAGCGACGGGGTATACATGGCATAGGTGCTGCACTTTTGGTCCGACCCCCGCCGCACTTTTCGACCGGCGTTCACACCTTGTGCCGGCGAGTGACATACTTGAGGCCATCGCGGTATGCGAAGCATGTCCCCTTTGCGCGATTTATCTTGTTCCAGTTCAGGAACTGCACTGCCAGGCCCACAAGAGAGATGTCCTCTCCAGCCCGACGGAGAGTTCGTTTGCTATCAGCATCCTCCAGGTCCAGGTTTTCGTAGTATTCCGCCATGTGCCGAAAAAGCTGGGCGCGGGCTTTAGCCTCGTTGGGCCCCAAGTATAGGCGTTTTCGGCCCTTTTCCGTGGGCACATCAGCACACCAAGACTTCCGCGATTCGTACCACCAGATGTCGATCGGCACGGGTCAAATCTCCCCCTGCTACCAGCCTGCTATCACTTCCATGCTATCAAATCATACTAATGGTTGCGGGATGGCCTGTCAATAGAAAAGCGCAAGACATTATGGACTAATGCCTTGCGCTTATGCGAAGGATGGTACGCCCGGCAGGACTCGAACCTGCAACCTACAGTTCCGTAGACTGTCGCTCTATCCAATTGAGCTACGGGCGCATTCCATACGGATTAACACTACCCGCAGTGCTTTCAGGCTAACCCAAAGCGCCGCGCGCGTCAAGCGTTGGGCCCCCGTAGCGGCACCGTGAGGAGGGTGCGCATTCGTTCTGAACCGAGCCTGTTGATTGCCCGCCGGCGGGAGGCGGGTTATCATCAAGCAGGCACTGGTCGGTCCGAAAGGCGGGGAGCTGGGGAGGTGGACGATGTCCGGCGGCGCACGCGAGAACTCCCGCGTCCGGCTGGCGAGATCGGCCGCAGTCGGGTTGACGGTTCTGCCCGGGGCGGCGCTGTCCCGTGCGGACACCGAGATTCTGGGCCCTCTGGGGCCGGTCGAATCCGGACGCTCCCTCGTCGCGCTGATCCTCCTGGGCGTCGCCTGCGCCCTGGCAGCGCTGGCAGCGGCGGGGCTGTGCTACCTCGCTGTGCGTCGGCATGGCGCGCGCGCCGACGGGGCCGAGCCCGGGGAATATGCGGGGGACCCCTTCGGGGAGATCGACCCTGGAGGCGATGCGGCGGAGTTCTACGCCGGCCTGCTCGGCGCTGTGCGCAGTCTCCTGGGGCGGGGAGCGGTCCCAGATGCGCCGTCGATGACGCCCCGTGAGCTGCGCGCGTGGGGGCTCCGCAACCGGGGCAAGGGGTTGGAGCGCCTGTCGGAGCTATGCGAACGCGCTGAAAGGGCGGAGTACGCCGGTGAGGACGTGCCCGAGGGCCTGCGTGAGCAGGACCTTGCATGGGCTCGTCGCGTGTTGAGCAAAGGTCTGGCGCGACGTGCCGGGGGGGAGGACGAAGGTGGGGGTTGAATGCCCATACGCCCTGGCGCTGCTGCCGCTATCCGCGCTGCCGCTGCTGGCCTTCTTGATGCGCAGGCGCGGCGCGGTAGCCTTCCCCGGCGCGGCCGGCCTGAGGGCTGCCGGCTCGCTACGCGTGCGCCTGTTGCCTCTTCTGCCCGTGGTGCAGGCGGCAGGGCTCGCGCTTGTGGTTTTCGCAGCCGCGGGGCCGTATGCGGCAAGCCGTGCCGTGCGCGTGGAGGAGGATACGCGTGCCATCATCCTCGCCATCGACACGTCCGAGAGCATGCGCGCGCTCGACATGTCCAGGCACCAACGCGGAAGCGTCACGCGCCTGGAGGTCGCGCTCGAGAGCTGCGCGGCATTCATTCGCCGCCGCGAGGGAGATCGCATCGGCCTGATCGCCTTCGGTGGGCGGGCCGTGACCCAGTGCCCGTTGACCGCCGATCACGATCTTGCGCTTTGGCTTCTGGGGGAGATACGGGTCGAGATGCTGGGCAAGCGCACGGCCATCGGCGACGCGATCGCGCTGGCGGCGGGGCGCATCGGTGAGGGCGGCGGGGCGGTGGTGCTGCTCAGCGACGGGGCGAACACGGCGGGCCGGGCCGGCCCCGCCCAGGCCGCGCGCGCTGCGCGGTCCAGGGGCGTAACGGTCCACACGATTGCCGTGGGCGCGGGCGGCCATGCAGCCGTGCGGGTGCGGCTGCCTTCGGGGCGCACCGTGCTTCGGACAAAGCGCTATCCGCTGGATGAGCGGACGCTGCGCGAGGTCGCCGAGCTCTCGGGGGGGATATATTTCCGAGCACCCGGGTCCGGCGAGCTGGCAGGTGTGCTGGAGGAGATCGACCGCCTGGAGCCCCGGCCGGCGGTCGAGGTCAAGCGCTTGCCTCTGGGCCGATGGGGGTGGATTCTTGCGCTGGCCGGCGTGTTGCTGGCAGGGATGGCCCAGGCCCTGTCCTGCACGTTGCTGCGGAGTGCGCCCCGGCTGGCCTAGGCTCTGCCTGACGCGCATGCGGGGAGCTGCGAACGCCCCGAGCCGCGGCTTCAACCCGACGCGAATTGCCCCTTGCGGCCCCCTCAATAAGACGGTAGATTAGTGGGATAGACACTGTGTCATTGTCGGCAGGCCGGAGCCTGCGAGATGGGAGTTCCGGCGAGGGGGCTGCGACGGGTCTCCAGAGCAGTATTGGAGGGTTGCATGTCTCCGATCAATATGCAGTGCGAGGGATGCGGCAAGGCAGTCCAGGCGCCGGGAACGGCAGCCGGCAAGAACGTAAAGTGTCCCTCGTGCGGCAAGCCGATCCAGGTGCCGCCGGCGGGGCTGTCAGCGGGTCAAGGGGAGGGCGAGTTGGAGCTCAACTGCCGCGACTGTGGGAAGGTGTTCAGCGTTTCTCTCGAGAAGATGGGCGAGGTGGTGAACTGTCCGAGCTGCGGCTCGTGGATCAAGGCCG
>CAZXDF010000144.1:0-7334 GCA_964639345.1 uncultured candidatus Brocadiaceae bacterium
CGAGAGCGCTCAGCGCGCCGCACTCGGCGCCGGCGCCATCGTGATGGACGTGATCGCCATGAACGACCAGCGCCTGCCCCATGAGAAGATCGCCCGCATCCGCGAGCTCAGCCCCGACATGATCCTGCTCAGCGGCGGCACAGACGGCGGCACCGTGAGCCACGTGACGCAACTGGCCGAATACGTGGCCGCCGCCCGGCCCCGCTCGCGTCTGGGCGCCGACTACAGGCTCCCGGTCATCTACGCGGGCAACCGGGACGCCCGCCCCCAGGTTAGCCGCGTCATCGGCGAGGTGACCGCGCTGAGCACAACGGACAACATCCGCCCGACGCTGGAACGCGAGAACCTCTCCCCGGCCCGCCTGAAGATACAGGACCTGTTCCTAGAGCACGTGATGGCGCACGCGCCCGGTTACGACAGGCTCATGCAGTGGACCGACGCCCCTATCATGCCCACCCCCGCCGCCGTCGGCAGCATCATGCAGAGCATCGCGCGCCGCGAGGACATCAACCTGGTCGGCGTGGACATCGGCGGGGCGACCACGGACGTCTTCAGCGTCTTCGGCGGCGTCTTCAACCGGACTGTGAGCGCCAACCTGGGACTGAGCTACAGCGTCTCGAACGTGCTTGTGGAGGCCGGGCTGGAGCGGGTGATGCGCTGGATGGCGGCGGACTTCGACCCCGGGGAGCTGATGGACGGCGTGAAGAACAAGATGATCCGCCCCACCACGATCCCGCAGGCGCTCGCCGACCTGATGCTGGAGCAGGCGCTCGCCCGCGAGGCCCTCGCGCTGGCCTTCGAACAGCACCGCAGCCTCGCCACCGAACTCAAGGGCACCCAGCGCCAGAGGGACATCGGGGAGGCCTTCGACCAGAAGGCGGGCCGATCGCTCGTGGACATGCGGGCGCTGAACCTGCTGGTGGGCAGCGGGGGCGTGCTTTCACACGCGCCCCGGCGCGCCCAGGCGATGATGATGCTCATCGACGGCTTCGGGCCCGAGGGCGTCACGGAGCTGGCCGTCGACAGCATCTTCATGATGCCGCACCTGGGCGTGTTGAGCCAGGTGGACGAGCAGGCCGCCGTCGAGGTCTTCCACCGGGACTGCCTGGTGCCGCTTGGCACGTGCATCGCCGCCTCGGGCACGGGCAAGTGCGGCCGCCCCTGTCTCACCTGCCGCATCACGCCCCCCGCCGGCGCCCCAGTGGAAGCCGAGCTGAAGGTGGGAGAGATGCTGCGGGTGCCCGCGGGCAAGGATGAGCAGGTGGAAGTGGACATCACCCCGGCGCGCGGCGTAGACGTGGGCGCGGGCCCGAGCCGACGGCTCACCACCCGGTGCCGCGGGGGAGAGGTCGGCGTGGTCGTGGACGCGCGCGGACGGCCCATCGAGTTCGCCAACGACCCCGCCGAACGCCGGCGCCAGGCGGCGGAATGGCTCCGCGCTCTGGACATCTATCCGCAACCGGAACGCCCTTGAACGGAGCGAGAACGAGCACGATTGCGAGAAGAAGCAGGGTGCCACGGGCCAAGGCAAAGCCGTGCCCGTGCTTCAGGACGAGCAGGAGCACGAGAACGAGCACGAGAACGAGGTAGGACGTCGTGGCACACGCATACACGCCCGGGTTGAAGGTCTCCGCGCGCACGCGCATCCGCAAGGCGCGCGTTCTGCCGCTGGCGGGGGAGGTACTCGTCGAGCCCGGCGCGAGCGTGCAGGCATCCTCGGCCGTCGCTGAGGCGGAACTGCCCGGGGATGTCCACCCGGTGAACGTGGCGGGCCTGCTCGGCGTCCCACCGGAAGAGGTCGCCGGCTATATGCTCAAAGCTCTGGGCGAGCAGGTCGGCAGGGACGAGCCGCTCGCCCGGACGCGCCCATGGCTCAAGTGGCTCCGGAGCGTCTGCCGCTCTCCCGTGGCGGGCAGCCTCGAGAGCGCCTCTGAGGTGACCGGGCAGGTGATGGTGCGCGAGCCGCCGCAAAGGATCGCCCTGAGCGCCTACATCTCCGGGACCGTCACCGAGACGCAGCCCGGGGAGGGGGTGGTGGTGGAGACCGAGGCCGCGCTGGTGCAGGGCATCTTCGGCGTGGGCGGGGAGTGCTTCGGGCCCCTGAAGATGCTCGCCCAAAGTCCGGACGGCCTCGTCGGCCCGGGCGCCCTTGATTCGTCGTGCGAAAACTGCATAATTGTCGTCGGCGCCGAGGCCCGGGCCGAGCTTCTCTCAGCGGCGCGCAAGGTCGGGGTGGCGGCGGTGGTGGCCGGCGGCATCCGCGCGCAGGAACTCAAGGAGGTCCTGGGCTATGATATCGGCGTGGCGGTAACCGGGGCTGAGCAGATCGGCCTGACCCTGATGCTGACCGAAGGGTTCGGCCGGATTCCGATCGCCCGGCGAACCTTCGAGTTGCTGGACCGCCTGGAGGGCCTGGAGGCGAGCGCGTGCGGCGCGACGCAGATCCGCGCGGGCGTGCTGCGACCGGAAGTGATCGTGCCGCTTGAAGGAGCGATCCTCGAAGCCACCGAGGGCGAGCCCGCCGCAGAGGCAGACGGGATAGCGCAAGGCGACGCTGTGCGCATCATCCGGCGTCCGCACTTCGGCCTGATAGGGGAGGTCGTCGAGCTGGCGGCGGACCCCGTGAGAGTAGAGACCGAAGCCCTGGTGCGGGTGCTGCGGGTGCGGGCCGACGACGGCGAGGTCCTGACGGTGCCGCGAGCCAACACTGAGATCATCGAAACATAGCCTGGGAGAGCGGCCGCGCGCGGCCGGGCCTGAATGAACGCCGGCAAGAAAACATCAGAGCGGAGACCGATCGCGAAGACGAGTCGACTGCACCCCTTCCTGATTCTCCTTCTCCTCCTCCCCGCCGCCGCGGCCGCCGGGCAGGAAGAGGAGGCGAGGGCTGTCCATACAACCCCGGACCTGCCCAGTCCGGAGTACTTCATCGCCGAACCCGCCCCCAACGACGACGGCACCCACGTAGGGCTGCGGTGGCCGCGCGCAAAGGATGGGGCGGGCGAGTTCGACTACGTCGTCTACATCAGCCGACGCAGTGAGGGGCCGTGGTTGGAATGCGCGCGCACATCCTCGGGCGCCGCCTCGGTGACGGACTCGGGCGTTGCCGGCTTCTATCCCTACCGCTTCTCCGAAGGCGACGAACACCACTTCATCGTCGAGCCGGCCGCCTGCATGAGCATCTATTGGCTGGAGGCGGAGCGGCGATACGCCGACTGGGTCAAGAGCGGGGGCGGCACGTTGCTGGAGTGCGAACAGTTCCTGGTAAAGATTCGCCAGACCGTGCGGGAGCAGAAGAAGTTCCAACGCGAACGCGCCCGCCTTGCGCCGCGCTGGGAGGCGGCGCTGCTGAAGGCCAAGAAACGCTACGTCGAGCGGTTCGGACTCTCCGGCCCCGCCGACGGGCTCGATGTGCCGGGCCTGTTGGATGAGTTGAACGAGGCGAAGGAGAAGCTCGACGAGGACGAGCGGAGCGCAATCGCCGCACTCGAGGAGAAGCTAAGCGTCCTGAGCCGGGCGAACCGCTACGCCACATACCTGAGCGATTCCGGGGCGAGGAGCAGGGCCCTGAAGGGCGAGATCGCGGCCCTCCGCGCGCAATACCTCGCGAAGACGGCCGAGTTCTTCAGCATAGTGGCGGCGTTTCGCGCGGAAAGCCGGCTGCATCTTGGCACCCTGCTGGGCCTGGAGCCCGGGACCGTGCGGCCCGAAGCCGTCGCCGATGGACTAAAGAAGCTCGAGCAGGAGCGTGACGAGGCGGCGGGCCGCGCCGCGTCCGCCGAGGCCACCGCTGCGGACTACGAGAACTACGATCGCCTCGCCTACGCGTGTCAGCTCGGCCGGCACTACGTCGAACTGGCCGAGAAGGGCATATCGATGGCGCAGATCGAGGCGGACATGCTCTGGCAACTCGGGGAGGCGCTCGCGGGCGCAGCGATCGAACGGGATGAGTTCGGCGGCGAAACGCCGGCGCCCGACGGGGACGCGCTCCTCGACGCCCTGTCCGAGTACCGGAGAGCGGGTCTTGCGCTCGAAGCGGCTGGAGAGGCGCCGGCCCTGGAGCCGTGGCAGGAGGCCGCCGATAGGGTCGAGGAAGCCCGCCAGGAATGGGCCGGGGCCAAGCTGGCCCAGCTCAAGCGCTCCCTGACGACGGCCGGGCTCAGGAAACCCGAAGCGCCCTACTTCCGGCGGGAAAAGACGCGTTTGGCGGTCCTGGCGGAGGCTGCCGACAAACGGTCCAAGAAGATCAAGCAGGCACACTCCCGGCGGACTTACTACTTCCGGCTCGGGGTTGCGCCCACCGGCGAGAAACCGGTTGAACCCCTGGAACACGTCGCCTCCGCAGCGGCCGAGCCGGCGCTGTTCGACGACGCCAAGCTAGCTAACGCAGGGTTCGCGCTCTTTTTCACGGGCGCCGTGCTGGGCATGTTCCTCTACGTGCGGCGGAACCCGAACGTGTTCCTGCGCCGCATCGCGGGGCTTGAGGCGGTGGAGGAGGCCATCGGGCGCGCCACGGAAATGGGCAAGCCCGCCCTCTTCGTGCACGGCCTCAAAAAGATAGACCAGGGTGCTTCCGTGCTGGCGAGCCTGAGCATCCTGGGGCGCATCGGCCGCAGGATCGCCGACTACGACAGCGACCTGCTGGTAGCCAACAGCGACCCCATCGTCTACTCGATCAGCCACGAGGTGGTGCAGGAGGGCTACGTGGAGGCCGGCCGCTCGGATGCCTTCAAGCCCGACAACATCTTCATGGCGGCCTCGGAGCAGTTTCCGTTCGTGGCGGCCGTAGCGAGCATCATGAAGGCGCGCCGTCCGGCGGCCAATTTCTTCATGGGCTACTTCTACGCCGAGTCCCTCATCCTTGCGGAGGTGGGGGCCTCCACGGGCGCCATCCAGATCGCCGCGACGGACTCGTTCACGCAGCTCCCGTTCTTCATCACCACCTGCGACTACACCCTCATGGGAGAGGAGCTGTATGCGGCGGGCGCGTATCTGGCGCACAACACCAGGATGCTCGCCACCATCAAGGCTCAGGATATCGGGAAGATGGTCCTCCTGGCGGCCCTGCCGATCGGCAGCGCCCTTTCCAGCTTCCCCGCGAACTGGGTCCAGGTGATCTTCACGACCTTTGAGAAGGGCTTCTAAGGCACGGCCTGGACAGGATAACAGGATGACAGGATGAGGCGAACGACCAGGACGCAGCAGCAGGACAAGACTTGTGCTCCTTGCTGCAACCGTTTCCTGCCGTCCAGTTCCCATCCCGTTGATCCTGTGATCCTGTCCAGGCCTTTGACGGGATGAGAGGATAAGCAGGATGGGTAGAAGATGCGAACGATAAAGCTGACCATACCGCTCATGCTGGCCTTCGCGCTGGGGATATTCGGCATCGCGATCCAGTACACCCCCCACCCCTGGGCCTCGGGCGTCAAGGAGCTGGCCAGCCTCTGGTCCTTCATCATCGGGGCTATCGCATGGATCCTGGGGACCTACAGCCTCATGCGCCTTCACACTCAGAAGGTCCGAAGGAAGCAGGAGGGCTGGGGTTACAGCCTGTTTTTCTTTCTGGGTTTCGGGATCATGGTCCTGGCCGCTGTGCACAACGGGGGCCGCTGGTTCTGGAACGGCCAGGTCAAGGAGGGATCCTTCTACCAGTGGATCTACGACGCGCTCTTCGTTTCCGCCGGGGCCACCATGTTCAGCATACTGGGGTTCTTCATCGCTTCGGCGGCGGTGCGCACCTTCCGCGCCCGAAGCCTCGAGGCCACGTTGTTGCTGGTGGCCGCCATCATCGTGATGTTGGGACGGGTGCCGGTGGGTGAGATGATCTCGCCCTATCTGCCTAGCGTGTCCGGATGGCTGATGGCGGTGCCGAACATGGCGGCGAAGCGCGGCGTCATGATGGGCGCGGCCCTGGGGGCCATAGCGATGTCCCTGAGGATCATTTTCGGCATCGAGCGCACCTACCTGGGCGGGGGAGACTGAGGGTGAAAGACATCCGATGGCTCTACGTCCTGGTGGCACTGATCATCGCGTTCGCCCTGCTGGCGACGGTGCGTCAGCCGATGACGCCAGCGGACTCCGTCAAGAAGGTTTACAACTACATCGAGGGGCTTCCCGAGGGGTCTGTGGTGCTGATTGCCATGGACTTCGACCCCCAGTCCAAGGCGGAACTCGAGCCGATGGCGGTGGCGCTGCTGCACCACTGCTTGCGCAAGAACCACCGGGTGGTCGGCATGACGCTCTGGCCTTACGGAAACACCATGGCCAATGGCATCTTCCGGAAGGTCGCAGGCGAGCTTCCCAGCAAGCAGGAAGGCCGCGACTACGTCTACCTGGGCTATCAGCCGGGAGGGTCGGCCCCGGTCATCGCCGGAATGGGCGAGGACATTACGCGCACCTTCCCCCAGAACTACAACGACAGGCCCACTTCGCCCATGCCCATCTTCCGCGGGGCCAGGTCCCTCAAGGAAGTCGATTACCTCATCGACCTGGCGGCGGGAGACAGTCCGTTTGATTGGATCAAGTTTGCGGGCGACAAGTTCAACATCCCCATCGGCGCCGGGTGCACGGCCGTCGTGGGGCCGGACCTGTTTGTGAACCTGGACGCCGGGCAGATCAACGGGCTTATCGCGGGCATGCGGGGGGCGGCGGACTACGAGGTGCTGATTGACCGGCCGGGGCCGGGAATCGGGGCCATGTTCGCCCAAAGCGTCATCCACGTCGTGATCGTCGCGTTCGTCATTGTGGGCAACGTCCTCTACCTGCTGGCAAGGCGCCGCGAGCGCCGTAGGAGCTGATCGGTGGCAGTGGAGAGAAAGAGCGACGTCAGGCTCATCCTGGTATGCGCGGGGTTCCTGTTCGTGGCCAACTTCCTCCTGTTCGCCGTCGAAACCCTGCCCGCCCGCAAGTACGGCCTGCCGGACTGGTCCAAGACGGTCGAGATCATAGCCGGCGTAGTGATGACCCTCGCCATATTCAGCTTCCTCTACAGGGACAATCCCCTGTTCAGGGCCGCCGAGAACCTGTTCGTCGGGCTGGGGCTGGGGATAGCGGTGGCCGTGGCCTGGTACGACACGCTCAAGAAGCACGTCTATGACGTCCTGGTGGCCCCCGTGTTCGACCCCACCGTGGACGTTCAGCACTCCGAGCTGATCCGCATCGTGCCGGTCGTGCTGGGCGTGATGATCCTGCTGCGCATCTCGCGCAAGCACGGATGGATCAGCCGCTATCCCATGGCGATCATCGTCGGCTTCTGGGCCGGCTGGGGCATACAGCCGACGATCCACAGCAACATCTTCAGGCAGATCACCGCCACAATCGTGCCCACGCCGATG
>CAZXDF010000145.1:0-2619 GCA_964639345.1 uncultured candidatus Brocadiaceae bacterium
AGGGTGAAATCGTTCGAAGACCTGTGGATCTGGCAGCAAGCGAGGGAGCTTGTGAGAGACGTTTACTCGGACCTCAGACAGGGCAATCCCGGTTCGCATGACTACGGTTTCAGAGACCAGATCCAGAGGGCTGCCATCTCGATCATGAATAACACGGCCGAGGGGTTCGAGCGTAGCTCGGACGCCGATTTTGCCAGGATGCTTGACATATCCAAGGTGTCCTGCGCGGAGGTCCGCAGCATGTATTACGCAGCGCAGGACCTGGGTTATGTAACCGTTGAAGCGTCGGCCCAGAGACAGGCGAAAGCGAGGCGGATCGCCGCCGGCATTGCGTCGCTGCGGTCACACCTGATAAAGTGAAGGGACCAGCCTTCTGTCGGGCCGTTCTCGACCTCTTGAGGCTTTGACTCTTTGACCTTTTGACTCTCCGACCCTTTGACCAGCCTTCTGTCGGGCCGTTCTTGAGCTTTTCACTCTTTGACTCTTCGACCCTTTCGACTCTTGGACCCTTTGACCCTTGCCTCAGCCGTCCGACTGCCTCCGGCTGGGGCGCTACAGAACAGACAATGGCACAACACGGAAAACAAACGCCCGCCCGCCTCGTCTTGCAGGACGGGTCGATCTATCGGGGCACATCGTTCGGAGCCGCGGGCACGGCGGAAGGCGAGGTTGTCTTCAACACCGCCATGACCGGTTACCAGGAGGTGCTGACCGACCCTTCGTACTGCGGCCAGATCGTAACGATGACCTACCCGCTCATCGGCAACTACGGCGTGACGCCGCAGGACGTGGAGTCCGAGCGCGTGCAGGTGAAGGGGTTCGTCGTGTGCGAGAACTCGCGCATTTACAGCAATTTCCGTGCGAGCGGCTCACTGTCGGATTACCTGGCCGAGCACGGCGTGATGGGCGTCGAGGGCATTGACACGCGGGCCGTCACGCGCCGAATCCGGATCGCGGGTGCCATGCCAGGCCTCATCACCACCGAGGACGCTACGGACGAGGAGCTCGTGCGGCGCGCGGAGGCCGTGCCCGGCATGGCCGGTCAGAACCTGGTGCCCCTCGTGACGTGCGAGGCGCCCTACGACTGGCAGGAGGGGTTTGCCACGGACTTCGACCCGGAGCGGAAACCGCGCGCACCACGCTTCGACGTGGTCGCGCTGGACTGCGGCCTGAAAAGGAACATTCTTCGCTGGCTGGTCCAGTCCGGCTGCCGGGTGAGCGTGGTGCCGGCAGACGTGGCCCCCGAGCAAATCCTCGACATGGACCCCGACGGCGTGTTCATCTCGAACGGGCCGGGCGATCCGGAAGTCGTCTGCCCCGCCATCGAGTGCATACGCGGCCTCGCGGGCAAGAAACCCGTGTTCGGCATATGCCTCGGGCATCAGCTCATCTCGCTTGCATTCGGCGCCACCACCTATAAGCTCAAGTTCGGCCACAGGGGCGCGAACCAACCCGTCAAGGACCTGCGCACGGGCAAAGTGAGCATCACGAGCCAGAACCACGGTTTCGCCGCCGACGAGTCCACCCTGGAAGGCACCGGCCTGGTGGTAACGCAGATCAACCTGAACGACAACACCGTCGAAGGCGTCCAACACGTCGAGCTGCCGGTCTTCGGCGTCCAGTATCATCCCGAGGCCTCGCCCGGCCCGCACGACGCCGGCTACCTGTTCCGCGTCTTCGCCCACATGATGACAACCGGCGAGCCGCCCGGCGAGGAGCCATGAGGCGCTGGGCGGAGAGGTCTGAGCTTCCGCAAGCCGCCTGCGTGCTCGTCCTCGCATCCTGTTCTTCCAATGCTCTGCGACCCGGGCCAGGGATCGGGATGCCCTTGACTCTTCCGGCTCCCGCGTGATAGCCTCGTCTCGGCGCGCACGCAACTCATCCGTGGGCGGATAGCTCAATCGGCTAGAGCGCTTGCCTTACAAGCAAGAGGTTCCGGGTTCGAGTCCCGGTCTGCCCACCAAATCCTACCCTGCCGACCTCACAAGCCCCGGTATACGTCCCGCCGATGTCGAACCCGAATCACCAGGACCACAAGCTCGTCGTCTTTGATCTCGTAGACCACCCGGTAATCCCCCACCCGGATGCGATAGGTGTCCTCCAGGCCCTGGAGCTTCTTTGCTCCCGCTGGCCGTGGGTTCTCAGCAAGCCCTTCCATGCGCCTGATGAGCTTCCGTTGTATGCCCGCCGGCACCTCGCGCAGGTTCTTCCGCGCCCTGGATGTCACCTCGACCATGTATGCCATAGGTCACAGTCCAAGCTCGCGCTTCACCTGCTCAAACGGAATACTGCCGCCCTCTTTGAGAGCCGCCTTAGCCTCCTCGATGTCCATGCGGTCTTCCAGCGCCTCGAAGAACTCCAGGTCCTCGATGCTGATGACCGCGACGAAGTCCTTGCCGTTCCGGGAAAGCCTGACGCGCTCCCCACCGTGAGCGGCGAGGAGCACGTCCGTCAGCGACCTACGCGCCTTTGTCAGTGCAATGGACTCCATGTGTCCAACCTCCTCAATGTGCACACTCTGCAAACTCTTTGCATAGTTTACCCCCCTACTCGCCGAGCGTCAAGAAAGGAAAGCCGAGATCAGTGCGCAGTGACCCCTTCCCGCTTCTTGTGCCAGTT
>CAZXDF010000146.1:0-3074 GCA_964639345.1 uncultured candidatus Brocadiaceae bacterium
CGAAGCCAGCGCAGCTTCACGAGGTTCCCGTCCGCCACCGCCGCGCGCTTCTCCTCCCCCACGCTCACCTGCACGTCCTGCGGCCTGCACCACTCCGGCATCCGGACGGCCACCTTCTCGGCGTTCTTGATGCGCAGGACCACCTTCCCTTCCGCGGGCAGGTAGCTGTCGACGTCCAGCCAGGGCGATACGCGGTTCAAGAGCAGGTTCACGCGCACCTCATCACCCGCCCGCTCGACGATGCTGTCCCATACATAGTACAGGGTCCGCGCCCCATGGGCGGTGCAGCAGTGCATGACGCCACTTGCTGGGCGCAGCTTGGGGCCATCCTCAGTCTGCATCACGTTCAGCCCGTCCTCGGGACGCATCGCGCCGAAGAACGAGCCCACCATGCGGGCGGGGACATCGCGCGTGTCGGTGTGCGGGGCATTGCTGGGCTCGGTGGCGAAGACACCCTCGGGGATGCGGTCGAAGAAGGCGGCACCGAGTATCTGCCCATGGGCGAACATGTTGCGCATCCATCGGTCTACGTCGTCCCAGTAGTCGCCCATGCCGGCCTTGGTGAGGTTGAGGGCCAGCGCCACCATGTCGGCCAGCGCGCATGACTCGCCGGTGGCGCCCCGCCAGTTTACGGGATCGAAGTACCGCTGGAACCCGACCTCGCCGGGCATCACCTCGCCGTAGAATCCGATCAGCGGGTCCCCCATCTCCCTGACCCATCGGTAGCAGGCGTCCACGCGCTCCAGCACCTCGCGGTCGCCGGTCGCGTAGCCGTACTGGAAGACCGCGAGCAGGGCGTAGCTGCTGTGGCGCCGGTGCCAGAAGCTCCAGCGGCCGTCATCGTTCTTGAACATGCGCGCCAGCGCCCAGCGCGCCAGGCCCCTTGAGAGCTCCAGCGCCGGCTCGTACCCCGTCAGGCGGTAGAACAATGCCGAGCCACAGCCAAGCGCGCCGACCGAGTACATCATGCTGAAGACCGGGGCGCTGTCCGCCAAGCTGCCCCCCTCGATGGGCCCCGACGGCTCGTCGGCGTCGGCCGGGACGGCCTCGCCCGGGCGGAAGCGGCCCTTCCAGAGGAAGCGGAACCCCTCCTTCTCGCGCGTGAGGGCGAGCATCCGGTCGACCTTGCGCCTGGCGATTTCAACCCAACGCGGGTCGTCGTCGAGCTGCGCCAGCACCGAGAGCGTCTGGAGCGTCCGCCCCTCGGCCCATACTTCGGCGAAGTGGCGCGGCTCGGTGAACTCCTTCAGCGTGCCGGTCGGGCAGTAGGTCAGCCCGTCCTCGCCGAGCAGGCTCAACTGGGCCTTCAGCACCTCCAGGTCGACGTCCAGGTTCTTCGTGCTCCCTGAAGCCAGCCGACAGAGGGCGAGCGCCTCCAGGAACTTCGGCGGCATGTTCAGGTATGCGTCGGTGACGTGGCTGGGGAACAGCTCGGCCGGCCGGCGGGAGAACGACACGTAGAGGCACAGCGCCCATTTCTCCTCCGGATACCAGGCGTTCGTCAGGGCGTTGATCGCCAGGGCCATGCGATCCGCCAGGTCGAGCGTATCGGGCACGTCGGCCTCGTAGCGCTCGCCCCTCGCGCACGCTTCCATCGGATTGTGGTCTAGCATATCGGTTCCCTCCCTCTAACTGGGGTACTTGCCATTTGCCATTCTATGCGGCGCTTCTTTCACATGCTGCTGCCCTGCGACCCGTCTCCGCTGCCGGATTGTACACCAGCGCCGCTCAGGATCAACAGGCAGAGCGGCGAGAGAGCAGGGATGTCCTGGGTTGATGCTGCCCCCCCCGGGGACGGTTAAGCCGCCTCTCATTGCTATACTGAGGCGAAACGTAGCGGCTTGCTTTGTCGGAGGCACATGGTGTAAAGTCTGTCGTGTAGATTCATTCTTGGGAGGCGGGAATTGGAACTCCAACTGCAGCACGGGCACCGCAATTGGAGGAAGGTCACCATTGGCAAACCGCGGAGTTCGTCCCTCAATCAGCCAGAAGGACGGGTGATCCGGTGAGATTCCCCTTCGCCGAGCACAAGGGGCCTATCAAGATCCCGCCCGTGGCATACCTCAAGGCCTGCGCGCGCATCATCGCGCACAGGACGATGCCGCTGAGGTGGTCACTCATGATGTCGGTGTGGGAGGCCCGCCTCAGGATGAGGCTCGAGCCTGAACGGCGGGAGCACATCCAGGGGTTCCTGAAGGATTTCTTGCCGAGCGAAACGAGCCGGGAGCAACTCGAACGGGCTGCCTGCCTTTCCCTCGCCATAAGGAGGATCGGTGTCAGAACGTATGCGCCCGTCTGGCGCCGCTCCCGGGAGTGGCTTCTTCACCACTTCCGTCCTGAAGGTCTGGGGCAGCTTGAAGAGCTCAAGAGAAGCGGGGGCGGAGCCATCCTCCTCGGAACAGGGATGGGACTCAAGCTGTGGGTTGAGCCGATACTGCGCCAACTGGGCTATCGCTTGCATTCCCTGCAGCGGAAGGGCGTCACCGCTCAGGCCCTGCTACTCATGCGATGGGAGGGAGTAGCTTCCGAAATAGCGCCTTACGCCCGGGGCGGGGAAAGCGCTGTGTATATGAAGAAGCTCCACGACCTTGTCAAACAAGGGGAGTGGGTTCGGCATGTGGGACAGGACTCCGCCCACGATAACCCGGTCAAGGGCAGACTTCGCAGTGTTGAGGCCACCTCCGGCCGTGGGCCCTGGCTCATTGCCCGCGCCACGGGGGCGCCCCTCATACCGGTTGTGGTTCTCATGGATGCAGATTTCAGGTGCAGGCTCGTTGTTGATCAGCCCATTCATGTGGCCGGCCAGGGTTCGGCTGCGAGCGCCATTGAGGCCGCCTTTCAATCCTATCTTGACGTGATCAAGCGGCACCTGCTCAGGGTCCCCTGGAACTTCATGGGTGCATCATCCTGGCTGAAGATGGCCGCAACCCCTTAGGCGCTATTGCAGAACCTGCTCCGTCGGCCCGAGGCCGAGCGAGAGCGCCCGAGGGCAAGGAGGCCAAAGCAGGCGATTCAAAGGCCAGAATCGCCGATGCAGGCCGACACAGCCATTCGGCGCTCGCAGCCGGACGAAG
>CAZXDF010000147.1:0-3773 GCA_964639345.1 uncultured candidatus Brocadiaceae bacterium
CGCCGCCAGAAGCCCGGTGCCCGTCCGATGCAGCGCCTTGGCGAGGTCGGCCGTCTTGCTGGCCAGCGCGGCGGCGTTGCTGCGGCGGGGCAGGGGCAGGGCGCTCACCCCCTGCCACCATGGGGCGCCGTCCTCGGCCCGCGAATCCGGCCCGAACGCCGCAGCGAACAACTCGCCCGCCGTCGAAGGCCGCACCCCGAGGACCGCCAGGAAGCTCAGGACGCCTTCCTCCAGGGGGCGTATGCCGCGAGCGCGGCTGTAGACGCGCTTGCTGTCGTCCACCACCAGGCGCCCGTCGGCGGCCTTGAAGCGGCGGCTTACCGCATCCTTCAGCAGGGGCCACAGCGCCCCCTCACGCGGGGTTCCCGGCACCTGGAAGACCGCCCCGGCGACCACCAGGGGACCCAGCAGCGGGCCGTAGCCGGCCTCGTCTATGCCTGCCCATAGGGCCATTGCTCTGAGGATCCTCTATCACTGGCGCGGCAAAGGCCATGCGGCTGCGCGCAGCGAGATCGCTACGCGGCAGGGGTGCCGTATACTACCGCGGGCCGGGCGGGTTGTCCAGCCGCTTGGCTTTGCGCTTGCAATGCGGTGGCGAGGCGGTATAGTATTCCGTGAGTGTTTAGAGTGTTCTGAATGTACGGAACCAAGCCCCTCTGCCATCGGCAGGTTCTGAGCTCTAAGGCGCTATTGCAGAACCTGCTCCGTCGGCCCGAGGCCGAGCGAGAGCGCCCGGGGGCAAGGAGGCCGAAGCAGGCGATTCAAAGGCCAGAATCGCCGATGAAGGCCGACACAGCCATTCGTTGCTCGCAGCCGGCCGGAGCCAGGATGGGGTTTTGCAACAGCGCCTAAGGGGAGTGCCCATGTCCGCAGAGTCAGAGACTGAGCCGGTGCTGATCTCGCCCTACGGCGGGAAGCTTGTCGACCTGGTGGTCACGGGCGAGGAGCGCAAGGAACTCCTCGAACGCGCCACGCAGTTGCCATCGATCCAGCTCTCGCAGCGGTCCTTCTGCGACCTCGAGCTGCTGGCCACCGGGGCTTTCTCGCCCCTGGACCGTTTCATGGGCCGGGATGACTACGAGAGCGTGTGCGAAAACATGCGCCTGGCCGACGGGACGCTCTTCCCCATTCCCATTACGCTCCCGATAGAGCGGACGGACGGGCTGCAGGTGGGCCGGGAAGTGGTGCTGCGCAGCCGGAAGAACGACCTGCTTGCGACCATGCTCGTGGAAGAGGAGTTCGTCTGGGACGCCGGCCTGGAGGCGCTCCGGGTCTGCGGGAGCAGCGACCCGCGCCATCCGCTAGTGGCGGAGATGGCATCCTGGGGAGGGCTCTGCGTGAGCGGCCCGCTGAAGGTGGTCAACCTCCCGAAGCACCACGACTTCCCGGAGCTACGCCGCACCCCCGCGGAGACGCGCGCGCTGCTTGCGAAGCTTGGCGTCGCGAACGTTGTAGCTTTTCAGACCCGCAACCCCCTGCATCGCGTCCACGAGGAGCTTACCAAGCGCGCGGCCGAAGCGGTCGGCGGGGCGCTGCTGCTGCACCCGGTAGTGGGATTGACCAAGGAAGGCGACGTGGACCACTACACGCGCGTGCGCACGTACAAGATATTGGTGGAGAACTACTACGAGCCGGCCCGCACCGTGCTGAGCGTGCTGCCCCTTGCGATGCGCCTTGCGGGGCCGCGCGAGGCGGTCTGGCACGCCATCATCCGCCGCAACCACGGGGCCAACCACTTCGTCGTCGGCCGCGATCACGCCGGCCCCGGAAATGATTCCAAGGGCGAGCCGTTCTACGGCCCCTATGACGCCCAGGAGTTGCTCCAGGAGCACGTGGAAGAGGTCGGCGTCACCATGGTCCCGTTCAAGATGCTCAAATACCTCCCGGACGAGGACAGCTACGAAGAGGCCGACCGCATCCCGCAGGGCACGAAGACCCTGTCCCTGTCCGGCACGCAGGTGCGCGAGGAATACCTCGCGGAGGGCAGGCAGTTGCCGACCTGGTTCACGAGGCCGGAGGTCGCTCGCATCCTGTCCGCCGCCTACCCGCCGCGACACCGCCAGGGGTTCTGCGTGTGGTTCACCGGCCTGCCGTGCGCCGGCAAGTCGACCGTGGCCGAGATCGTCACGGAGATGCTGATGGAGTGCGGCCGGCAGGTGACGCTGCTGGACGGTGACGTGGTGCGCACTCACCTTTCCAAGGGGCTGGGCTTCAGCCGGGAGGACCGCGACACGAACATCCTGCGGATAGGGTTTGTGGCCGCAGAGATTGCAGGGCACAACGGGGTGGCCGTCTGCGCCGCCGTGAGCCCCTATCGCGCGGCCCGCAACCAGGTGCGCAGCATGGTGGGCGAGGAGCGGTTCATCCTCGTGCACGTCGACACGCCGCTGGAAGTGTGCGAAGCCCGCGACGTCAAGGGCCTGTATGCCAAGGCGAGGGCAGGCATCATCAAGGGGTTTACGGGCATAGACGATCCCTACGAGGCGGCCGCCGCGCCGGACGTGCGCATCACCACGACCGAGCTCACGCCGGAGGAGGAGGCCCGCATGATCATCGCGCACTTGGCCGAGCGGGGCTTCCTGGCCGAAGAAGCCGCGGGCGGGGACTGACATGCGCCCGCGTCGGACCTGCCAGGGGGCTTCTTCCACCGCCGTGCCGGGCGAAGTCACGCCGCGCCGGGCATGAGCTCCTATAGATGGATGGCCACGGCTTCGCGCTGATGGCAAAATAATCAAGAAGAGATCGGGTCCGCAAGCGATGAGTGCAGGCGCGGCAGCGGCCAGAAGATCCACAATGCCCCGAGCTGGGCATACAGAAATGCCGTCTACCGAACAAAGGAGTCAACTGGCCCTACAAGAGCGTAACCGTTGTAGGGAACAGGAGGAATCTTTTCCTTGCTCTTGTCCTTCACAGATGGGAAGGAGCGGTTTACGGCATGGGAGAGCGCTTAAGTCCGCTGGGCAAGATTATTAGGCAGTACGAGCTGTTCGTGCAGGAGAACAGAGACGATCTGCTGCGTAGGTTCTCTGGCGAAGCTGGTCGCCATATCTGCCAGACGGTTGACAGGATCGTGAAGTTCCTCGAATGCAAGCCACCGGCCAGGGTGTTGGATCTCGCCAGTGGCACGGGATGCGAGACGATCGAGCTTGCCAGAAGGGGCTACGAGGTGATTGGACTCGACTGCACGCCGGCCATGCTGGAGATTGGTCGAGAGATGGCGCGCTTACAGCGCGCGACGGTTGCTTGGGTTGTGCGGGATATGCGCAGCATACGGTACGAGAATGAGATGGACTATGTGCTGATGCGAGACGTGATTTTCGGGATATTCGAGAATGGAAGGGAGGACATGTTGGTCTTGCGGAACATCACCCGTGCTGTGAAACCTGGAGGGCGCTGCCTGTTCGAGGTCTATAACAAGGAATTTGCCGTCGAGCATGCTGTGGAAGGCAAGTTCACGTACGATCCAGGCACCGACAGATTTGTGAGAGACAAGGATACACCAAATGAAATACGATCCGTGAAGCTGTACTCGCACGAAGAATGGCAGGAGATGCTGGCGGAGAACGGGATGCAGGTAGTCAGAATGGACGGGTGGAAGTGGAAAGGAGACCCGAATCCACCGCCATGGCGAGCCGACTTGATAGTGGCTGAGAAGACCCCGACGTGAGTATGCGGTCGATATGCTTGTTAGCCGACATTTCCCATTTACCAGTTTCGGTCAGGCTTTCCTGCCGATTGTTCGTAGTGTACGGGGCTCCATGTGTGTTGTCAAA
>CAZXDF010000148.1:0-3578 GCA_964639345.1 uncultured candidatus Brocadiaceae bacterium
CTGGCGTACGCCTGTGGCGTTCGCCGCGTCCTTGGCTGGTCCTCCGGTCGGGGCTCCGCCCCTCCCTCCAGACCAGCCAGCGAGGAAACCCCATCCAATTCTCTCATAACAACTGGCACAAGAAGCGGGAAGGGGTCAGTGAACGGCCGGCAGCGTGGCCGGGTGCCTGAGCGGTGCGAGCACGTGACCGCCTTCATCGATGTGCAGCAGAAGCTGCTGTTCTACGTCGTAGCGGCGTGGGAGCCTGACTTCACCGGGTACGTCATCGAGTACGGCACCTACCCGCAGCAGAACGTGAGCTATTTCACCGCTCGGGACGTTGAGCGTACGCTTCGCCGCGTCCATCAGGGCACGGGGACCGAGGGCGCTATCTATGCTGGCCTCGAGGCGCTCACCGCGGAGCTGCTCTCCCGCGAATGGGCCCGGGACGACGGCGCCGTGGTGCGGATCGGCCAGTGCCTTGTTGACCAGGGCTGGCAGACGGACCTTGTGCACCAGTTCTGCCGGCAAAGCGAGCATGCGGCGGTGCTGATGCCGTCGCGTGGTCACGGCATAACGGCCTCGCAGAAGCCGATCAGCGAGTATGACCGCAGGCGCGGCGACAGGATCGGCCACCACTGGTGGGTCCCGAGCGTCAAGGGGAGGCGGGCACTCCGGCACGTGGAGACTGACACGAACTACTGGAAATCGTTCCTGCACGAACGGCTGGCCACAGCCATGGGAGACAGAGGGTGCCTCTCGATCTTCGGCCGCAAGGCGGGCCCACACCGGCTGTTCGCCGAGCATCTGACCGCTGAGTATCGGGTCCAGACCCAGGGCCGCGGCCGGAGAGTGGACGAGTGGAAGCTCCCGGCCCACAAGCCGGACAACCACTGGTTTGACTGCCTGGTGGGCTGCGCTGCTGCTGCGTCGATGCAGGGCGCGGAGACGGTGGGCGCACTGGCAGCGGCCCCGCCTGAAGAGAGGAGGCTCAAGCTATCGGAGCTGCAACTGCAAAGGCGATGAACGAGAAACAGACAGAGAAGACGGTCGAGAAGAAGGAGGATGACCGCGGCCTGCGCTGCTCGAGGTGCGGCTGCCGCCACTTCCTGGTGATCTACACCCGCCGCACCAGGAAGCGCCGGATCCTGCGCAGGCGTAGGTGCCGCCACTGCGGGAGGCGGATCACGACCTACGAAGAGGAGCTGTGAGGTCGGGCCCTCCTCCTGGCTCTGCAATGGGTGCGGGGGTACCTCTCCCGGGCGGGCGCGCCCGCAGAGCCGGGTGCCCATCGTGGAAGCCGCGCAGCCCTATACCAACGCCTCCAGCCCCTGCCGCTAGGCCTGGAAATGCCCTTGCTCATGACCGCCGTTCGGTGCGGTCCGTTTCCGTGCGACGATCCGGCCGATCCCCCGAACCAACAGGCACAGGATGAAGCATCCGCAGGTGGTGGCGGCCACTGTCTGATTCGTCGGGAGATCCCGGCGGAATGACAGATAGAGCCCGAGAAGCGTTGAACCGCACGCCACCAAGACGGCGATCACCATGGCCGACCCAAGCCGCCTGCTCACCAATAGCGCCGCAGACGGGGCCGCCACTAGGTAGCAGAAGACGAGCAGAGCACCCGCCGTCTTCGAGGAGGCCGAAACCGCTAGTCCCAGCGCCAGGAAGTAGAGCAGCCCCCACAGGCCCACATTTATCCCGAGAACCTTCGCCGCCTCCCTGTCGAGGAACGAATACAGTATGGGGCGAAGGAACACCAACAGGTAGGCGAGCACCGGCAGGAGGGCCGCGAGGATGATCGCCATGTCCCGGGGCGAGGTCAGGATCAGATCGCCATAGAGAAGCGCCTTGACCTCCTGGAGGCCGAAGCCGCTCCCGGCCACGAGAAGGATGCTGAGGGCGGAGGCGAGGATGAATATGACGCCCAGCATCGCATCTCGGGGGATGCGGTCCATCTCGAAGGGGTAGGAAAGCGCGGCCACCGTCGCAAAGGTGAGAACGCTTGCACCGATCAGCGGGGGCACGTTGCAGATCATCGCGAGCGCTATGCCGCATGCGGCCACCTCCGAGAGCGTGATTCCGATGAAGACCACCCGCTTGAGTATGACGAAGACCCCGAGCAGCGCGCAGACCGAGCCGATGACCAGCCCCGCTGCGATCGCATGCGGAAACAGGCGGAAGAACGTCTCGAGATCGCTGGCCACGATTACTCCGCTCCTTCCTTGCGGGTCCGGGACCCGCTCTGAGGCCCATGGCCTGAGGCGAGCGCCTCCCCCGTCCTTGCGAGGCTCACGCGCCCATGGTTGACCAGGCAGAGCACCGGGGCGAGTTCCGCCACATGGTCGAGCCCGTGATGGGCCAGGATCACCGTCTTGCCCTCCTCCCTGCTGAGCCGGGAGAGATGGGCGAGGATCTCCTTTTCCGACTGCTCATCCAGCTCCGAGCTGGGCTCATCCATCACAAGCACTTCCGCCCCGCTGACAAGCGCCCGAGCGATGAGGGCCTTCTGCTTCATGCCGCCGGAGAGTTCGCTGAACGTCTTGTCGGCATGCTCCGCGAGCCTGAATTGTGCAAGCGCCTTCCGGACCGAGTCCCTGTTCGCCGCGCTCAGCCTGCGCCACCATCCGAGATGAGGATAGAGGCCCATCGCAACGATCTGGCGCACGGAGACCGGGAACAGCGGATCGATCGACTTGTGCTGAGGCACGTAACCCGGCGGGCAGCGGTGAAAAGGATTGTGAACGCGTCCCCGTCGTGGCCTTGCGAGTCCGAGGATCACGCGCAGCAGCGTAGTCTTGCCCGCGCCGTTGGGGCCCACGACGGGGAGGAAGCTCCCGCGGCCGATCTCCAGAGACACATCGTGCAGCACTTCGTCCCGCCCGTAGGCTACACTGACGTGCTCACACACGATGATGGCATCGCTCACTGGTGCGACCTCCTTTGCCCTATCCGGTCATTCACCCATCAGGGGATTCGTCTTGGGACTCCCTGGTCAATCGGCTCACCACGAGGTCGATCAAGGAAAGGTAGTCGGGCGCTTCCTTCTGTCCACCCACGGAGTGGGCACACACCAGCACCTCTGCGTCGGTCTTCGAGGCCACGAAGTCGGCGGCCTTGCGCCGGTAGAACGGTTCCATCAGGATGACGCCGATGTTCTCCCTGTTGGCGCGCTGGATCACTTCCGTAAGGTGCCTCGGGCTCGGCGGAACGCCCGGTTTCGGCTCCAGCTCGTCCGCCACGACAAGGCCGAAACGGTTTGCGAAGTACGACCAGCTCCGATGGTAGGTGATGATCTTCCGCCCGCGAAGGGGCTGCATCTTCGCCAGCCAGCCTCCGAGCCTGTCTGCGAGCTCCTGCTCTGCCAGGTATGTTTCGAGCTTGCCCTCCAGTTCAAGGGCCCAGAGCCTTTCTCCGCCGACCTGCTCGACAAGCTCGCTCCCGAACATGCGCCGATCAAGGTCTTCCTCAAAGGCACGCAGTTTCTGCGCGAACAGGTCGGCCTTGTTCGGAGACAGCTCGGCAAGCCGGTCCGCGATGGTCTTTGCCATGATCCGCCCGTTCAGCGGGTCGAGCCAGTAGTGGGGATTGCCCTGGGG
>CAZXDF010000149.1:0-6186 GCA_964639345.1 uncultured candidatus Brocadiaceae bacterium
TCATGTGCCGTGACGCCTTCGAAGCGTTCAGGCGATCCGGCGACTTCACCGAGTACGGAGGCGCGCCCCTGCTGGGGGTGGATGGCGTGACGATCATCGGCCACGGTTGTTCCGACGCCAAGGCCGTAGCGGGCGCGGTGAGAGAAGCCAGGAGCTTCCTTGAGCTGAAGGTAAACGAAAAGGTCGGCGCGGCAATTCGGGCGGCGCTGCCCCTTGGAAGCAACGCAGGCTCCGAACCCACGGGTGGCGCCCAGACCCCCGACACCTGACACTGGTGAAGAAGCTCGAGAATGCGAACCAACCACAGCATAGACGTTGAGATTGCCGGCCTTGGGTCATATCTGCCCGACCGGATTCTCAGCAACCACGACCTCGAACAGATGGTCAGCACGAGCGACGACTGGATCACGCAAAGGACCGGCATCAAGGAACGCCATCTGGCCGCCGACGCGCAGGCCACAAGCGACCTGGCCATCGAGGCCGCGCGCCGTGCGCTGGAAGACGCGGCAGTCGCCCCCGAAGACGTGGACGCCATCATTGTGGCGACCTGCACGCCCGACCATATGTTCCCGGCCACGGCTTGCCTGGTACAGGCCGCCCTGGGAGTCGCAGGGGCCATGTGTTACGACCTGGAGGCCGCCTGCACGGGGTTTCTGACCGCCCTCGCGCAGGGGGCCGCAATCGTGGCGAGCGGCATGTGCGAGACGGTGCTGGTGATCGGGGCGGACGCACTGAGCCGGTTCGTGGACTACACCGACCGCCGATCGTGCATACTGTTCGGCGACGGCGCGGGCGCCGTCGTGCTGCGCCGCAGCCGCTCAGGCGCCGAGCTTGTCTACGCCGAGTTCGGCGCCGACGGCAGCCAACCGGACATCCTGGTCCTGCCGGCCGGCGGCAGCCGCTTCCCCGCAAGTACGGAAACCGTCGAGCAAGAGCGGCACTACGTCTGCCTCAACGGCCCTGAAGTGTTCAAGTACGCCGTCGGAAAGCTCGGCGCGCTGGTCTCGAATATCCCGGAAGCGACGGGGATATCCCTCGACGAAATCAAACTCATCGTCCCCCATCAGAGCAACGTGCGCATCATCCGCAGCGTGTGCGAGCGGGCCGGCATCGACGAGGACAAGGCCTATATGAACATCGCCCGCGTGGGCAACACCACGGCCGCCTCCATCCCGCTTGCCCTTGACGAGGCCGTGCAGAAGGGCCGCCTGGAGCGCGGCGACCTCTTGCTGCTGCTGGCGTTCGGCGGGGGCCTGACCTGGGGTTCGGTCCTGGTGAGATTCTGACTTGAGTTCCGCTGCGCGGCCGCGCCGGTCGCTGTGGTGGAGGGCCGGTGATCCATGAACGACACAGTGCTTCTGTTCCCCGGGCAAGGCGCCCAGAAAGTGGGCATGGGTAGGGACGTGGTCGAGGAATATTCGGCGGCCGCGAAGGCGTTCGACACCGCGTCCGAGGCCTCAGGCCTGGACCTGAGGCACGTGTGCTTTCAAGGGCCTGCCGAGGAGCTTGAGCGCACGGACCTGTGCCAGCCGGCCATACTCACCGTGAGCATTGCCCTGATGTGGGCCATCGAGCAGGAGGCAGGAGAACGCGTGAAGGCGCCGGCTGCCGCGGGACTGAG
This sequence comes from uncultured candidatus Brocadiaceae bacterium, assembly GCA_964639345.1. Taxonomy (GTDB): domain Bacteria; phylum Planctomycetota; class Brocadiia; order SM23-32; family SM23-32; genus CAZHPE01. The sequence goes on from CAZXDF010000149.1 coordinate 1,622, forward strand.
CCTGGGTGAGTACAGCGCCCTGGTGGCGGCACGGGCCATTCAGTTCGCAGACGCCGTGCGCCTCGTATGCCGCCGGGCACGGTTCATGCAGGAGGCGTGTGAGGCCAATCCGGGCGCGATGTATTCCATCATCGGCCTGGAAGACGGGAAAGTGGAGGAGGCTTGCGATCAGGTCCGCCACGCCGGCGGGCAGGTCTGGCCGGCCAACTACAACAACCCGGGGCAACTGGTCATCAGCGGCGAGAAGGAAGCGGCGGCGCGCGCGGCCGGGCAATGCAAGGAAATGGGAGCCAGGAAGGCGATCGAGCTCAAGGTGGCGGGCGCGTTCCACTGCCCGCTGATGCAGGCGGCGGCCGATCGTCTGGCCGCGGAGCTGGCGCAGGTTGAGTTTCGAGAGCCCGCCTTCCCCGTCGTGGCCAACGCGACGGCCGGGCCGGCCACAACGCTCCCGGCGACGCGCGAGCTGCTCGCGCGCCAGATGACGAGCCCGGTGCGCTGGTCACAGTCGATGGACTGGTGCGTCCGGCAGGGCCACAGGCAGTACGTGGAAGTGGGTCCGGGGCGGGCGCTGAAGGGCATGCTCAAGCGCATCGATCGCGACAGCCGGTGCGAGAGCGTGGCCGGCGCGGCAGAGGTGAAGGCCGTGGCCGGGAAACAATAGCGGCGCCGCCGCACGGTCGGCGAGCCGGCCGGCAAGAGGCGCAAGTTGCGCGCATTAGGTGAGGAGAAGCTGCGATGGGTTCGCTGGACGGGAAGACGGCAATGGTGACGGGGGCCTCCCGCGGTATCGGGCGGGCGATTTGCCTGAAGCTGGCCAAGGCCGGCGCCCATGTCGCCGGCATGGATATCGATCAGGACCCGCTTGCACAGACTGGTGAGCTCGTGAAGCAGTGCGGGGTGGGCTTTGTGGCCCTCGATGGCGACGTGCGCAAGCTCAATGAGATGAGCGCCGCGGTAGAGGGGGCCGCAGGCGAGTTCGGATCGCTGGACGTAATGGTCAACAACGCCGGCATCACGCGCGACAACCTCCTCATCCGCATGAGCGAGCAGGAATGGCAGCAGGTGATCGACATCAACCTGACGGGCGTGTTCAACGGCGTCCGGGCCGCCGCCCGCGTGATGCTGAAGCAGAGAAGCGGCAGCATCGTCAACATCGCGAGCGTGGTGGGCCTGATGGGCAACGCAGGGCAAGTGAACTACTCGGCCAGCAAGGCCGGCGTGCTCGGCGTCACGAAATCCGCCGCCCGCGAGTGCGCGCGCCGCGGGGTGCGCGTCAATGCCGTCGCCCCCGGCTACATCGTCACGCGCATGACCGAGAAGCTTGACGATGAGGCGAAAGAGATCCTCCAGAACCAGATCCCGCTTCGGAGGCTCGGGCAGCCTGAGGACGTGGCCAGCGCGGTGCTCTTTCTCGCCGGCGATGCATCGGCCTACATCACCGGCCAGGTCATCAGCGTGGACGGGGGGATGCACATGTGAGCCGGTTCGGGGAGGGCGACTTTCCGGCCCGCCGGGCGGTGTGCACTTGATTCCGCGCCGCCGGATTAGTAAAAAGGATTGCGCAGGTTCGGGGGAGGCTGCGTGCCGGGCGTGGGTCGGCAAGGCCGGGCGCCGTGGCCTTCATAGCGTTGTGTTCGAAATCAAATCCGTTTTAGGAGGTGCTGGAAGTGACCGACGAAGAAATCGCCAAGAAGGTCGTTGGCATGGTGGCCGAACGGCTGGACGAGGACGAATCCAAGATCACGAACGAGACGCATTTTGTCAATGATCTGCAGGCCGACAGCCTTGACATGGCTGAACTCGTAATCGACCTGGAAGAGGTCTTCGGCATACAGATCAGCGACGAGGATGCTCAGGGGATCGAAACTGTCGGGCAGGCTGTCGTTTACATCCAGGAGCACAAGAAAGAGTGAGTGACGGAAGGCGTGTCGCAGTAACCGGAATCGGGATCGTCTCGCCGGTCGGCAACGACAGGGCGAGCGCTTGGGGAGCGGTGTGCGATGGCCGTAGCGGTATCGGCCGGATCGAGACGTTCGACCTCGCCCGCTACGACGTGCACATCGCCGGTGTGGTGCGCGATTTTGACCCGCTCGAATACGTCACGAAGAGGGAGCTTCGGCGGCTGGACCGCTTTGTGCAGTTTGCCTATGCGGCGGGCGACAGGGCCATTGCGCAATCCGGCATCAAGGAAAGCGGCCTCGATCCCACACGCATAGGCGTCTATGTCGGCACGGGCATCGGCGGTTTGCACGCGATAGAGGAGGGACACCTGAGGTTAGTCACGAGCGGCCCCGACCGGGTCAGCCCCCTGATGATCCCCAAGCTCATGACCAATGCCGCGGCCGGCCAGGTATCCATCCGACACGGGCTTATGGGCCCCAGCATGTCTGTGAGCAGCGCGTGCGCATCCGGGTCCAACGCCATCGGGGAAGCCTTTCTCGCCGTCCGTTACGGCATGGTCGAGGCCGTCGTGACGGGCGGCACGGAAGCCGCCATTACCGAGATGGGTGTGGCGGGCTTCATGCAGATGCGGGCGCTCTCGACCCGTAACGACGAGCCCGAAAGGGCCAGCCGCCCGTTCGACAAGAACCGCGACGGCTTCGTCATAGCCGAGGGCGCGGGCGTGCTGGTGCTCGAGAGCGTCGAGCACGCCACCAGGCGCGGCGTCGAGATACTCGCGGAACTGGTCGGCTATGCGGGCAGCAGCGACGCATCCCACATGACGCTCCCTGACCCCGAGGGCCGAGGCGCCAGCCGAGCCATGGAAGCCGGGCTCGCCGACGCACGGCTCGCCCCCGAGGATATCTCTTATATCAACGCCCACGGCACGGGAACGCCGGCCGGGGACGACATCGAGGCCAAAGCGATCTGCCGGGTGTTCGGTGACTATGCCAAGAAGCTGCCGGTCAGCTCCAGCAAGAGCATCTTCGGGCATCTGCTCGGGGCCTCCGGCGCGCTGGAAAGCGCCATCTGCATCTGGGCGCTGCAGGATGGAATCGTTCCGCCGACCATCAATCTGGATGAACCCGACCCGGCATGCTGCGGGCTGGACTTCGTCCCGCACACCAGCCGTGAGATGTCCCTGAACGCCGTGATGAACAACTCGTTCGGCTTCGGCGGCCACAACGTGTGCCTCATTTTCAAGAAGTTTACGGGCTGACGACGGCGCCGAAGGTTGAGACCGGATGACCGGACGAACAGGATAGGGCGATGGGCGGCAGGCTGCCTGCCTGGGGCTGCCGGCCCCATCCTGTCGATCCTGTTATCCTGTCAGAGTTCGGTTCTGCTGCCGCCTTCGCCGTTTTCCCGTCTCTCGCGGAAGAGCCCATGCCCGCCAAGGTGGTGCACATCATCACCCGGATGATCCTGGGCGGGGCACAGGAGAACACGCTTCTGACCTGCGAAGGGCTCCTGCGCTCGGGCCCGTGGGACGTGACGCTCGTTACGGGCCCGGCAATCGGACCCGAAGGCGAACTGATTGAGCGCGCGCTGCGAAACGGCGTTCCCACGATCATCGTGCCGGAACTGCGCCGTGCCGTGAATCCGTGGCGCGACGCGGCCAGTGCGGCGAAGCTCGTTAGCATCGTCCGTGGGCTGCGTCCGGCGATAGTGCATACCCATAGCTCAAAGGCCGGCATCCTCGGCCGGCTGGCCGCCAGGGCGGCGCGCGTGCCGGTCATCGTGCACACGATCCACGGCCTTCCCTTCTACGACTACCAGGGCCGCGTGGCGCATGAGGCCTTCGCGCTGAGTGAGCGAGTTGCCGCCCGGTGCTGCGACCGGCTCGTGTGCGTGGCCGACGCGATGGCGCAGAAGGCCCTCGCCGCCGGAGTAGGCCGGCCGGAACTCTACGTCACCGTCTACAGCGGCATGGAGGTCGAAGCGTTCCTGAACGCGGGCAGTTCCCGGGGCGCAGTTAGGCGGGAGTTCGGCTTCCGCGAGGGGGACATCGTGATCGGCAAGATTGCGCGCCTGTTCGACCTCAAGGGGCACAAATACGTCCTTGAAGCGGCCCGGGAAATCCTCAGCCGCTGCCCCAGGGCCAGATTCTTGTTCGTCGGCGACGGCATCCTGCGGGACCGGCTCCAGAAGCAGGCTGCCAGGCTCGGCGTCGCAGACAGGGTCGTATTCGCCGGGCTCATTGACGCCTCGCACATCCCTACCATGATCAGCGCCATGGACATCGTGGTCCACGCGTCCCTGCGGGAAGGGCTGGCCCGCGTGCTGGTGCAGGCGCTGCTCTGCGCGAAACCCGTGGTGAGCTACGATGTCGACGGCGCCTGCGAGGTGATCGCCGATGGCCGGACCGGCCGCCTCGTTCCGCCGGAAAGCGTGCGAGAACTCGCCGAGGCGGTCCTCGATCTCATAGAGCGCCCCGACCACGCCGCGCAAATGGCGCGCGAGGGCCGACGGCGGGTCCGGGACGCTTTCCGGGCCGAGACGATGGTGGGTCGACTGGAACGCATATACCGCGAGCTTCTCTCGGCAAAGGGGCTACCGGGGCCCACGGAAACGGCGTTTTGACAGGATAACAGGATCAACAGGATTGGGCGAACAGCCACAGC
>CAZXDF010000150.1:0-2622 GCA_964639345.1 uncultured candidatus Brocadiaceae bacterium
GCGTGCGCCACGTCGTCTACGGCCACGTACACGGGGAGGCCCTGGCCGAGGCCTTCGAGGGCGAGCGCGACGGTGTTCTCTACCGCTGCGTCAGCGCCGACCACCTGGCCTTCGAGCCAGCGCTGCTCTTCGAACGCGAAACGGAGTGACGGCTTTCCCCAGATCGTGAGATTCCTCCGAAACATTCCCGTGGCGCTCTTTACGTGCGCAATCCTCGCTGTCTACGCGCTCGAGGTGTGCCAGCTTGTGCGGTTCGCCGTCGGCGTGCTCGGCGATGGGCCGGCGGCGCATCACCTGACGAGCACGCCGGTCCTGGCGCTCCACGCCGTCGCCCTCATCGGCCTCCTTTGCATGGGCTACGGCTATTTCGTCGAGCCCTACCGAATCGCGGTAACGCGCATCCGGCTGCGGACGCCGAAACTTGCGCGGACGAGGCTGCGGATCGTCCAGATCACCGACCTGCACTGCGAGCGCAAGCAGCGCAACGAGCGCAGGCTCGCCGACCTGATCAACCCCCTGGAGCCGGACGTCATCGTCTTCACCGGTGACTCGCTGAACTCAACCGCCGGGCTGACTCCTTTCCGGGAGACCCTTGCTGCGCTGGAGGCGGGGATCGGGAAATTCGCCGTCCGGGGCAACGTCGATGACCGCGGCTACCCGGACATCGACCTGTTCGAGGGTACGGGCTTCCGGTGCCTCTCGGCGGAGGCCGTCGCGCTTGAAAAGGACGGCGAAACGTTCTGGCTCGCGGGCGTCGACTTCCGCCATGAATGCATGTACCGTGAGGTCCTGGAGCGGGTCCCAAGGGGGTGCTACTGCGCGTTTCTCTGCCATTATCCGGACCTAATCCAGGGTCTATGCGGCCTTAATGCGGCCCTATACCTGGCGGGTCACACCCACGGGGGGCAGGTGCGGCTGCCGTTATACGGGGCGTTGGTCACCTTCTCGCGCTACGGTAAGCGCTACGAGGCGGGCCGCTACACGGTGGGGGAGACGACGCTGTACGTGAACCGCGGCGTCGGCCTGGAGGGAGGCATTGCGCCGCGCGTGCGTTTCCTGTGCCGGCCGGAGATAGCCGTGTTCGACATCGAACCCGCGTGACGGCGCGCGGATCGCCGGTACGTCCCGCCTGTTGCTTGACCGCGCCGGAGCGTTCGGGGCAGAATGGGGTTGCCCGGCCGCAGCCCCGGCTCTTGCGGGCGACAAAGTGGCTCAGTTTTTCGAGTGAGGACGATGAGCGAAGAGTACCGCGCGTGGTTACAGTGCTTTGCCGGCTGCGACGAGCGCTACGAGCTCGATGAGATCATCTACCGCTGCCGCAAGTGCGACAGCCTGCTGGAGGTCCGGCACGACACGGCGGCGCTGGCGCGCACGGGCCCCTACGAGTGGAAGGACCTCTTCGCGCGGCGCTGGACCGAGCCTTCGGGACCGATGGCCAGCGGCGTATGGGGCAAACGCGAATGGGTCTGCCCCCGCGTGGAAGACGCCAACATCGTGAGCATGCCCGAGGGCAAGACGGCCCTGCTGAAGATCGAGCGGTTCGGCTCGCGGATCGGCGTCCCCGACCTCCACGTCAAGCTCTGCGGCAACGCCCACACCGGCTCATTCAAGGACCTGGGCATGACCGTTCTTGTGAGCATGGTACGGCAGATGCGGGCCGAAGGCAAGGACGTACCGGCGGTGGCGTGCGCGTCCACGGGCGACACAAGCGCGGCGCTGGCCGCCTACTGCGCCCGGGCGGGCGTCCCGTGCGTGGTCTTTCTGCCCCACGAGAAGATCAGCCTCTCGCAGCTCGTCCAGCCCATCGCCAGCGGCGCGCTCACCCTCTCGCTTGACACCGACTTCGACGGCTGCATGAAGCTCGTCCAGCAGGTCTGCGCGAAGAACAACATCTACCTCGCCAACTCGATGAACTCGCTGCGCGTCGAGGGCCAGAAGACAGTCTCGGTCGAGATCGTCCAGCAACTCGGATGGGAGGTGCCCGACTGGGTGGTGATCCCGGGCGGGAACCTTGGCAATGTGAGCGCGCTGGGGCTGGGGTTCGAGATGATGCTCGAGCTCGGCCTCATCGACCGCCTGCCGCGTATCTGCTGCGCGCAGAGCGCCAATGCCAACCCCCTGTATCTGAGCTACCTGAAGGATTTCGAGAGCTTCGAGTCCGTCCAGGCGAGGGAAACCCTGGCCAGCGCCATCCGGATCGGCGATCCCGTGAGCGTGCAGAAGGCCATCCGGACGCTCAAGACCTTCGGGGGCGTGGTGGAGCAGGCGGACGAAGGTGAGTTGGCCGACGCGTGCGCCCGCGTTGACCGGGAGGAAGGCCTGTTCGCCTGTCCGCATACGGGGGTGGCGCTGTCGGCGCTGACGAAGCTCGCCGAGCGCGGCGAGATCGGCCGGGACGATCGCGTGGTCGTGATCTCCACCGCCCACGGCTTGAAGTTCCCGCAGTTCAAGATCGACTATCATGCGAGCGAGCTAGCAGGCATCGCCAGCCGCCACGCCAACCCGCCGATCGAACTCCCCGCCGACTACGACGCCGTCGTGGCGGCCATCCACGACCGGATCGAGACGCAATAAGAGGCTCTAATGCTCTGTTGAAAAGCCCCATCTGGGTAGCCCCCGGCG
>CAZXDF010000151.1:0-2934 GCA_964639345.1 uncultured candidatus Brocadiaceae bacterium
GCGGCATCACGGCGGCCGTTAGACGGCTGGCCACCAACCCCGACTTGTAGTTCTCCCGGTTCTTCTCGTCGAACAGCTCCAGGTTGCGGTCCTGCCGATTCATGGCCTGGACCACGCGAACACCTGTAATGTTCTCGTTAAGGGCCCCGTTTACGATGGACATGGCGCGACGGACGCGCAGGAAAGCCTTGATGGCGAACGGCTGCCAGACTATCATCGCCACAACAAGCACTGGCAGCACCGTCATCGAGATAAGACCCAGCTTGGGGCTTAGAAGCAGCAGGGCGGCCACGATACCAACCAGGCTCAGGATCTCGCCCAGGGTTGACACGGCCACTGCTGCGAACTCCTGCAACTGGTACACGTCCCCCTGAACGCGGGACATGATCCGGCCCACCTCCGTCTTGTCGTAGAAGCGGAGGGACATCTTCTGGAGGTGGCGGAACATGTCGCCCCTTAGCCGGAACAACACGCGCTGTCCCAGCATTCCGATGGTCACTTCCTGTGCGTACCCGGCCGCAAAGGTCACCGCGGCGTTGAGCAAGAACAGCCCGACCACTAGGCTCAGCCCAGTGAGGTCCCGGGTCTCGATGAACCCATCGATGCCCAGCTTGATGATCCACGGGCCCGCGACAAGAGAGCCGGTGAAAGCGAGCATCGAAAGGGTCGCAACGGTGACGAGAAGCTTGTGTGGAAGGATGTAGGGCAGAAAGCGGGTCACCACGCGGTGGTCGTATGCCTTGCCAAAGGCATCCTCGTCCAGGATGCGGTCACCAATACCGCGCCCAGACCCGGGGGGCCCATGGAACATGCCGCCGCCACCGCCGCCACCCATCATCATCAGACGTCCTCCCTGGCTGTCTCGCGCAGGTCGAACTCCAGCATCACCTCTTCCTGAGGTCTAAGCTGCAGGTCGTATATCTCTCGGTACAGTCCTCCAGTCTCCAGCAGATCCGAGTGGGTGCCGCGCTCAGTGATCTCGCCGTCCTTCAGCACCAGGATCTGGTCGGCTCTGTGCACGGTGCTCAGCCGGTGGGCGATTACGAAGGTGGTGCGCCCGCGCATGACGGACTCCATCGCCTTGCGGATCTCCTCCTCCGTGCTGGCGTCGACGCTGGAGGTCGAGTCGTCCAGCACCAGCACCGGCGGGTCCAGCAGCACTGCGCGGGCGATGGACAGGCGCTGGCGCTGGCCGCCGGAAAGCGTGGAGCCTCGCTCTCCAATCACGGTCTCGTAGCCCTTGTCCAGGCTCTCGATGTAGTCGTGGAGCTGGGCGACCCTTGCCGCCTGCTCCACCTCCTCCAGCGAGGCCCCCTCCCGACCGTAGGCAATGTTGTCCCGGATGGAACCGGTGAAGAGGAACACGTCCTGCTGCACGATCCCGATGTTGCGGCGAAGGGAGGCCAGCGTGGCGTCTCGAACGTCCATGCCGTCGATGGTCACGCGGCCCGAGGTCACGTCGTAGAACCGGGGTAGGAGGTGCACGACGGTGCTCTTGCCGCTGCCCGGCGCGCCCAGGAGGGCGATGACCTGGCCCAGCGGCACTTCGAGATCGATGTTCTTCAGCACCTCGACGCCCTGCTCGTAGCTGAAGATGACGCTCTCCAACCGCACATGGCCTACAGCCCGAGGCATCTCGACGGCGCTCCCGGACTCCTGCACGGGAGAAGGCGCGTCTATTATCTCGAAGAGTCGCTGTCCCGCGGATATGGCCCTGACGAAGCTGTTGATCATCATGCCCGACTGCCTGACCGGCATCGCCAGCACCTGCATGTAGAACAGGAACTGCGCCAGCTCTCCCGGACTCAGGTTGCCGTTGATCGTCCTGTATCCCCCGTACCAGAGGATCAGCCCCATGGCGACGAAGAAGGCAAAGGTCAAGGACTGCATCATCATGGCCTGCGTCCCGAGTATCCTAACCATGGTGCCCGCAACGTCCGTATTCTTTGCCTCGAACCGCCTCTCCTGGTACTCCTCGGAAGCGAAGGCCTTGATCACGCGCACCCCAGTGAGGTTCTCCTGAAGCACGGTGCTCAGCTCGGCCATGTCCTCCATGGAGGACCTCCACAGGCGCCCCAACCGGACTCGCAGCTTTGTGGAAACGATGGCCCCGATGGGGACAAAGCCTATAGCCAGCAGCCCAAGCTGCCAGTCCAATCGCACCATGACGAAGGCCGCGCCGACTACGAGGAAGATGAAGTAGGGGGCCCTTATGATGCCGCCGACAACGAACATCCGCATAGCTTCGACGTCGGTAATGGCCCGGGACATGAGGTTGCCGGTGTGCTGCCGGTCGTGGAAGCCGAAGCTGAGGCGCTGGAAGCGGTCGTAAAGGGCGTTGCGAAGATCGTAGACGACGGCTTCGGATAGCACCTGACCCAGGAACATCTGCCCGAAGCCAAGCACACCCTGGACGATACCCGCGCCCAGGATCATGGCGGCAATGGTGAGCATTGTCTGGCCGGAGACGCTGCCGCCCTGGATGAGCTCGTAGATCCTGTCGATGGCCTCGCCGAAAAGTCTTGGCAGGACCAGCTGGGCCGTGGATGTTCCCGCCAGGCAAACGTAAGCGCCGACGAGCCACCACTTGTGGCGAAATGAGAGGGCTACGATTCTACCGAGTAACTTCATCTACGCTACGAGGATTCCCGTCGTTTGCACCGTCGCCCCGTGTTCGCCGGTGCCCCGCTCAGAAGGGCTGCTCGATTTGAGGACCAATACGTATTGTACTCCCCTTCTACTCGCACTCAAGGTCTATTGAGGTCAAATCCCTGACCTCTTTTTCATGTATCGGCTTGCAGTCGAACCATGAACCTTATTCCGTTGGGGCCCTCGCGCCTCGTGCTTCCAGACTTCATGCAGTTTAACGCGCTGAATCTTGCCAATCATGGTTACACCGACCCCCACATAACCCTGCCTCTGGGGGCAGTATAG
>CAZXDF010000152.1:0-5946 GCA_964639345.1 uncultured candidatus Brocadiaceae bacterium
CGGAGATACCGGAGTTCGAGGTCCCGCCGTATGAGGGCGAGCGCTACGAGGCCATGGTGCCGGACACCATTGACCTCCAGGAGCGCGCGAGGCTGGTGATCCACTCGATGACCGAGTCCACCGATCCGCTGGCGGATTACGAGCCCTACTACGTGGTCTGCCTCCGCCCCAACCCGCCCACGATGATCCACAACAGTTGGCACGGGGCGACGTTCGCGAAGTTCGTCGAGGCGACGTGCCTGATGCGGATCGTCAGCGGCAGCGATCAGAACTCCCATGTCGACCGCACGTGGATGGAGGTGGCCCTCAAGTCTCAGGGGCCTGACGGCCTCATATACACGCCGTTTGGCGGCCGTCCCTGGGCTTATTGGGGATGCCACATGCATAAGCCGATGCGGGAGGAACTCATCGCGGGCACCCGCCTGGAAGGCGACCACCAGATATCGGCCTTCGGCAACGGGCGGATGCTCAGCGCGATGTCGCTGCTGGCGAAACGGGACGGCGGCGCGACCTGGCGCGAGGCGGTGAGGCGCATCGTAGACGGGCTGCGCGAGCTGGCGGTCGATGCCGGGGATTTCGCCTATTTCTGGCCGCGTGTGGACAACACCGCGAAGGGGCATCCGACCGAACATGAGAAGCACGCGGAGGCGGGGGACATCGACGGATACTCCCACGTAGTGCACGGCCTCGTCCATGCCCACCAGCTCCTGGACTACCCCCCCGGTTTGGAGCTGGCGCGCAAGCTCATCACCTACATGCAGCGCTACTTCTACGAGGAAGACGGAAGCTTCCTGAACGGCCCCGGCAACCCGATCTGGGTCCACTTCCACGCCCACACGAACTCCCTGCTCTCCATGCTTAGATACGCACTGGAAGTGGGCGACGGGGAGCTGAGCGAGTTCGTGCTCCGCACTTACGAGCGCGCCAAGGACTACGTGGTGAGCTACGACATGGGAGAGGAAGGCCGCGTCAAGAACCCGGGCGGCAACCTGATCGGATACTTCCCTGAGAACGTCAACAACACCCAGTGGGAAGGCATGGAGATCTGCGAGGTCGCGGATATGATCACGCTCGCGATGAAGCTCTCCGACAGCGGGATCGCCGACCGCTGGGATGATGCCGACCGCTGGATCCGCAACGTCTTCGCCGAAGGGCAGCTCCTGTCCACCGACTGGCTCTACCGCCTGGCGGAAGCGGGATGGAAGAATCCGAGGCCGACGGATCTGGCGCCCTCGCTCGTAGGTTCCTACTGCACGACGGACAATGTGCCGGAGCGCAGCCTCGGGGCCTTTGCGGGCTGGTCGGCCGCCAACGACTGGTACGTGGGCAACGGCATGGGCATCATGCACTGCTGCACGGTGAATGGCGCGCGGGCCATATACTGGATATGGCAGCACATGTTGCGCCGCGAGGGCGACAAGCTGAGGTTGAACCTGCTGCTCAACCACTCCTCGCCCTGGGCGGACGTCGACAGCTACATCCCCTACCAGGGGCGGGTCGATGTCAAGATGAAGGAGGCCGCCGACCTGGAGATGCGGATCCCGGAATGGGTCAGCCCGGGCGACGCGCGATGCCAGGTGAACGGCAAGGACAGGGAGGTTTCCTGGAGCGGACGGTATGCGCGGGTCGGCTCCGTGACGCCCGGAGACGTGGCGACGCTGAGCTTTCCCATTTGGGAGCGCACCGACGTGGTGCACATCGAGAAGGAGCGCTTCGCACTGGTGCGCAAGGGCAACGAAGTGGTCTCCATCGATCCGCCCGGCCGACACTGCCCCCTCTACCAGCGCCAGCACTACCGCGAGAGTTCGCCACGCTGGCGCAGCCTCACCCGCTTTGTCAGCGGCGAGAGAATTGAGTGGTAGGCGCATGCGATGAGCAACGCACGAGGCGGGTTTAGGAAGGATTGACAAGTTCCCGACTGCGGCGTAGACTCAAAGGACAACGGCATGAATTTCGTTGGCGCGGAGCCACACGGGAGACATTGCGTCCTGACCGAAAGAAGAAGATCGTGTCTCGGAAGCAAATACCGCAATGGTTCGAGCACATGAAGCAGAACCATCCACATCTGCTGGAAGCCGTGGACGGCCTCGGAAAGACCGTCCGGGAAGAAGGTCCTCTCGACGCCAAGACCGGTCTCCTCGTTCAGGTGGCTGGAGCGGCCGCGATCCGTTCTGAAGGCTCCGTTCACAGTCATGTGAGGCGGGCCCTGGAGGCCGGCATCGCGCCGGACGAGATTTTTCACGCCGTGATACTGCTTACGAACACGATCGGGTTTCCACAGGTTTCGGCCGCGGTGAGGTGGGCGAATGACATCGTCCAGGCGCAGAAGTAGCGGCTCGTGGAACGTCCAACAGGGCTTTGGCGATCTTCCGCCTGCGCCGTGCGTCCGCACGCGGGGCTCTCACCCGGCCGACATGGCATTCGCGAGTTCGACGTAAACGCGCGAGGCGGCCAGGACCAGGTCCACACGTATCGACTCGTTGGGTGAATGTGCCAGCCCTATGTCGCCGGGCCCCATCACGATGGTGGGTATCCCCTCGCGCCCGAAAACGTACATGTCGCAGGAGGCGGGGAACTCCGAAACGTCGGGCGGATGCCCGAGGACGCCCTGCACGCACTGCCCGGCAGCCGCGACGAAAGGATGTGCGGGGTCCATCGAATAGGCGGCAGCCCCCCTGTGGAAACGAATCTCATGCGGCACTGACTCCCGCCCGGCAAAATCATCGAGGCGCGAAGCGAACAGGGATATCGCCGCGTCGTGATCCATTGTCGGCGGGAACCACCACGACGCCCTCACCGAACACCGCTCAGGAGGGGTCAGGACACCCTCCTGCCCCGCGCTCACGCCCAGGACCACGAACGCCCCCAGGCCGCCCTCGCGGGCCTCGTCCCCGAACTCGCGCAAGAAAGCCATGACTTCAGCCAGGCGCACGACGGGGTTGACGTCCGAGCTGGCCTGTGTCGGATGGGCCGCATCGCCGACGAGGTCAAGGAAGATCCCCACCCTGCCCTTCTGCCCGATGGCAATGTTGAGCTGCGTCGGCTCGCCGACGACCGCCGCGTCGAAGTTCATCCCGCCCGCCGCGAAGTGCTTGCTCCCGAGGCCGCCCTTCTCCTCGCCCATCACAGCCAGAAGAACGATCTCGCACGGCGGGTCCTTCGCGAGCGACACGAGCGCTGCCGCCATCGCCGCGAGGCTCCCCTTAGCGTCGCATGCGCCGCGTCCGTACAGGCTGCCCCCATCGAGGTCTCCCGAGAACGGATCGCGATCCCACCTGGACAGCTCCCCGGGTTCGACGACATCGAGGTGCGAGGTGAGCAGCACACTGGGCTGACCGCTTCCGACGCGGGCGATGAGATTTGGACGGTGCGGCTGCACATAGTCGACCGTGGCGGGAACCCCGTGCGCATCCAGGAAGCCGCGCAGCACCTCCGCGGCCAGGTCCTCGTTGCCCGGCGGGTTGACTGAACGCGCCCGCACCAGGTCAGCCAGAAGCTCCGTGATCGAGTCGGCGCCAAGCACGTGCTACCCCCCTACTCGCGGACCGTGACCTTGTTGCCCTTGGTGATCGCGCCGGGCTCCATTCCCTTCCTGCGGGCCAGCAGCAGGAGAAGGAACTCGACCGGAACAATGTCCAGCATCGGAAACACATGCTCCGGCACGGCGGGGAGCGGATAGACGTGGATATTCCCGGTCGTCTCCGCCGCAGGCGCGTTCGTGACGAGGAGCACTTTCGAGCCCTGAGCGGCCATGTCCCTGACCAGATCGAGCATGATCTTCGCCGTGCGGCCCTCCGGGACGAAGACCATGGCGCGGTGCCCGCGCGAGATGACCTCGAAAGGCCCGTGGCGGAATGAGGCGCCGCTCTGGGCCTCGGTGAGTATATGCGCCCCCTCCTTGAGGATCACCTGCGCCTGCATAGCCGTCGACAATGACGGGCCGCGCGCGACCAGATGGAGGAACCGCGGCCGCCCCAGGAACCGGAGCGCCTGGCCGGCGCGCTCCTCCGCATCGTGCAGGACACCCCCGAGGAGGGCGGGGACGGCGAGAAGCTGCTGCTTCCGGTCGCTGGCCAGCGCGCCCAGGCTTCTCCACGCGAGCATCGAAAGCACCGCGATCGTGTTCATATAGGTCTTGGAGGAACTCATCCGTTCGACGCCCGCCAGCAGCGGCAGGACCACGTCGCTGTGCTGCGCCAGCCAACTCCTGGTGTTGTTCGTGATGCCGATGATCGGCATCTTGCCCTCGACGGCCGAGACGATCTTCCGCAGCTCGATGGTGCGGCCGGACTGCGAGACGGCGACCAACACGTTGTCCGGGCCGAGCCCGTCGAGGTGATAGTAGAGCAGTTCCCCTGCCTCCCAAACCGCGGCAGGCAGGGCGTGAGAGTTCAGGATGTGGGCCGATATTATCGGCGCGTAGCACGAGCTACCCATGCCGGTGAAAACCGGCCCCCGGCCGGCGCGCGCGCAGAGACGCGCCGCGCGAGCAAGCACTGTTCTGCCGTCGCCCGCGAGGTAGTACTTCAGCACGCGGGAAAGCACGCGCTGCTGGTCGAGCACTTCCTTGAGGAAGAGTTCCTGCTTCATGTCAGCCAACTCCCCTAAGCGCCTGGGCGAAGCGTTCGGTGATCCTCTGAGGCCGCGTGATCGCGGTGCCGACAACGACGGCAAAGGCTCCGCGCGCGATCGCTTCCGCCGCCTCACCCGGGGTCTGAACCCAACCCTCGGCCACAACGGGCGCCTCAATCCTTGCAACCATCGCGTCGAGAAGCTCGAAACTGAAGCAAGTGACATGGCTTGTGTACGCCGTGTAGCCGGCCAGCGCCGTCGTTACGAAGTCCGCGCCGGCGTCCCCCGCCGCAATCGCCTCCTCCAGGGCGCTCGCGTCGGCCATGACGCCCGCGCCCAGTTCCCTCTGTATCCGGCGAATCAGTGCCGCGGCATCATCGTCTCCGGGGCGCGCCCTGGCCGTCGCATCCATCCCGACAACGTCCGCGCCGGCCGCAACGACCTGGCGGGCCGCGTCGAAAGTTGGCGTAACGCGGACCTCGCTCCCCGGCACGGACATCTTGAAGCTCGCCACAATGGGCAGGTCCGTGACCCGGCGGATCGCCTCCACGTCCTGCGGCCCGTCGGCGCGCACGCCGGCCGCCCCTCCCATCCCGGCCGCGCGGGCCACGGCAGCCATGTGGATCGGGCCGCGCAGCGGCTCGCCTTCTGCAGCCTGGCAGGAGACGATCAACTGCCCGCGCCACCGTTCCTTTATCCGCTCAATCGCCTGCATGCTCTCCCCGAGGCTCGGCCCGCCGCACGATTCGCCCGTTTTCAGTTCGCGCGGAATCACGCGGCCCATCGCACGTTCGGGGACGTAGCCTATCGGCCCGGCACGGCGCTGTCAAATCCGATGGCGGGCAGGCAAATCGGGGGCGCTTGGGGATATTGACACGCGCGCGCGTATGGCCTATAGTCACAGGCCGCCAATCGAGGCGGAGCGAGTAGTCTCGCCGCACGAGGGAACCAGGAGGAGGCGCGAGAAGTGAGCGCAAAGGAATTGGCCGTCAATGGCGGAAAGCCGACAGTTGGCGAAGACATCCCCAAATGGCCGTGGTTTGACGAGGAGACGATCCAGGCGGCCATGGAGCCCCTGCGAACCGCCAGGCCCAACTACTGGACGGGTCCCAAGGGGATGCAGTTCGAAGAGGCCTTCGCGGCGTGGAACGGCGTCAAGTACGCCGTGAGCACCAGCACCGGCACCTCCTCGCTCCATACCGCAATGGGCGCGCTTAACATCGGCCCCGGCGACGAGGTGATCACAACGCCGTATACATTCATCGCCTCGTCCTTCTGCGTCGTGCAGGTGGGCGCCATACCGGTGTTCGCCGACGTGCGCAGGGAAGACCACTGCATCGACCCAGAAGATATCGAGAAGAAGATCACGCCGCG
>CAZXDF010000153.1:0-7241 GCA_964639345.1 uncultured candidatus Brocadiaceae bacterium
CAGCGGAACACGTCGGGGTTGTGGCCCGCGATCCCCGCCGCAAGGCCGAGCTGGTGGATCATGTCGACCTCGGCTCGCACCTCGTCCATCCGGCCCTGAGCCAGACGGTAGTCCATCACGCCGCCGTGGATGTGAACGGCCACGGCGCCGTAGGAGGCCGCGCGCCGAATGCCGACCTCGGACGAACCGACCTCGGGACAGGTCTGCGCGAACCACTGCATGTGCCCGCCCTCGTCCCAGTATTCCGTCAGCACGCGGCAGACGTGGAAATCAGCCCGGCCGATGAACGTGTTGACCCCGAGCGAGTCTGCCTGGGCGAGGAGCTGCTTGATCCGCGCCGAGGTGAAGTAGTGCCGCATCCTGTCGTCGATCTCGGGGGTTTGGTGAGAGAACCCGCTGAAGGGGTTGCTGCCCAGGATGAAACGACTGACGTCCCGGTCCCGTATGCGCGCGGTTTCCATAGTCCTTCCCGGTAGCGGAAACTATCATTTCCCGGCACGGCACCCTCCCCAGAAGTATAGCCCGCCCGGCGCCCATGGTCAAGCTGCGGCTTCCCGCGTCCGTGCCATCGGGATGGCCATGCGGCGCCACAAAGGGGCCGCCCATACCTGTGCCGGACCGGTGCCCGTGCGGTGCCGAAGAGATGTCCATGCGGTGGGTAACGCGGTGCCGGCGAGGTGGCCATGCGGGGGGCAACAGGTGACCCCTTCCCCGAGAATTGATCCAGGAGTTGTGAGAGAATCCAGAGGCCTGTAGAGGCAGAAAGGATTCTCAGATGAAGATGCGCGCGTAGTGCAGAGCAGGTAGTTGTGAAGCTACGTCAGGCTGACGTGGCGCTGGGAAGGGTTTGAGGGTTCCGGAGGTCTGCAAGGAGCTGGGCATCAGCGAGCAGACCGGTTGAGTCCAATCGGTGTTGCGGTCAGTCCCGATGGTACGCTGCTGTATGTTGCCAACGCTGGGAGCGCGACCGTATCAGTCATGGAGATCATACATGAAGACCGGGAGCCGCCTGTCGTGTCGAATGTCATGGCCGGCCCGAACCCGGCGCCGGTGAATGCGCCGATAGCCCTGACGGCCACCGCCGACGATTCGACCACTGGCGGTTGACGGTTTCGCGCCTTCAGTTCGCCGCCCTGGAGTTGGCCGAGGGTCGCCTGACCGGGACATGTATGCCACGCGCAAGCACGCCAGAGCCAAGCGTTGGCTCAAGCGGCATCGGCTTTCCACGCGCATTCCATTCCGACCAGCTGTTCCGGGCCGAATCTGATCGAGGGATGGCTTCGCGACATCACCCACAAGCGCATCCGCCGTGGCGCCTCCTGCGAGCGCCAAGCAACCGGGCCGGGCGATTATGGGCTACATTGCCGAACACGATGAAGGTGCTGAGACGTCCTCCTGGTCGGCCAAAGCTGGAGACATGGTCGCAAGAGTCCGCCGCGCCCGCTGCCAGGAGCAGTTCCGCAACGTCCCTGCCGGGCCCCGTCCCTTCGGCGCATCGCGTCGTCACTTGAGCGTGATCTTCAGCACGGCAGGCATCTTTCGGGCGAGGTGTTTCGGGGGACGGATTCGGATCTCGTCGGACGCCAGCAGCTCGTGCCCCCAGTGCGTGATGGTCGGGACGTCGGAGCCATCGCCCAGGATGGTGATGCGGTCGATCTTCCCGTTCAATTGCGGAAGAATGATATCGCCCATCGGCGGGTCCAGCAGGTGCAGGTAGAGGACCCCGTCCTTCGCGGTGTAACAGCACACTGCAGGCGGCTTGAAGTCCGCTGGGCCGGCGCCGTGGACGGCTTCAGCATTGTCGCCCATCCATTCCCCGATGCGCTCCAGGATCGCCGTGCTCTCCGGCGGCAGCTGGCCGCGGGCGTCCGGCCCCACGTTGAGCAGGCAGTTCCCGCCCATGCTCACGCACTGAACCACGGTCCGGGCGATCGTGGCAGGGTCCTTGAACTCCTTGTCCTCGGCCGCATAGCCCCAGTTGTTGTTCATGGTCATGCAAGTTTCCCAGTCGCAGGGCCGCCCCGCCACCGTGACCTGAGCGTTCGGCAGGCAGATCTCCGGCGTGACGTAGTCGCCGTAGAAGCGAGGGGTCTTGGCGTACGAGAGCCTGTCGTTGACGATGATCTCCGGCTGAAGGGAATAGACCATCTCCAGCAGCTTGTCCGCCTCCCAGTCCTCGGGCTTCTTGTGCTTGGACGTGTAGTCAAAAAACAAGAGGTCGATCTTGCCGTACCCGGTCAGCAGTTGCCGCACTTGCTCGTAGAGGTAGGGGCGGTACCGGGACATGTCGCGATCGGGGAAGCTGCGGCCCGTCTTGCCAAGGGGATGTTCATCGTCCGGGACGAAGTGTGGATGCCTCCAGTCGACCAGGCTGTGGTATAGACCGATCTTCAGCCCCCGTTTCCGGAATGCCTCCACCAGTTCGGCGGTGACGTCCTTTCCGTACGGGGTGTTGGTGATCTTGAAATCGGTGTTCGAGCTGTCGAACATGCAGAAGCCGTCGTGGTGCTTGGTCGTGAAGACGACGTACCGCATGCCGGCCTTCCAGGCCAACTCGGCCCAGGCGGCGGGATCGAAGTTCACCGGGTTGAAGTATTGGGCGAACTTTTCGTAGTGCTCGTAATCCCAGTCCTTATAGTACATGCCCCATTCGCCTTGGGCGGGCACCGCGTATATGCCCCAGTGGATGAACATGCCGAAACGGGCCTCGCGGAACCACTTCATCTTGTCCGAACTCATGCGCACTGTCTCCTGGTGCGGTGGCAATGGTTGAGCTGGCGCCCGGGCATCCTGCGCCGGCCGGCGCTAGCCCGGTGAGCGGTGCGGTCCGATTGTAGCGACGCAGCCACATCTCCACAAGTCCCTGCGCCGCCATTGGGGCCGTCGCGGTCCGCATCGCTGCGGCGGTGCATTCAAGGGGACTTGGCCGCAGAATCTGGGGTGCATCCGTTGTGGGTGTGGAGAGGGGCCTGGCGCTGGAAGGAGGGCTGGTGCTGAGGCGTGGACGAGACACGGAGGCTGTGGTAGACTGCCGGCAGCCGGCTCAGTCTTCCGACCGAGGGTTCCGTACGGGGACGTTCAATTCATAGGAGTGGGGCAAACATGGAGATGGTACGATTTGGAATCTGTGGTACCGGGCAGTTCGGTCGCAGTCGGGCCAAGGCGCTCAAGGAGATGCAAGGCGGTCAAGTGACGCTGGGGTGGTCGAGGTCGGAGCAGACGCGCCGGAAGTTCCAACAGGAACTGGACGCTCCAACCGTCGAGCACTGGCAACAGTTGTGCGAGAGCCCCGATGTTGACGCGGTCCTGGTCTGTTCTGCGAATGTGGGCCATTTCCCGCAGGCCCAAGCCGCCCTCGCTGCCGGCAAGCATGTCCTCGTCGAGATCCCACTGAGCATGAACGCCGGCCAGGCGAGGGAATTGGCAGGGTTGGCCGCCGCTGAATCCCTGGTCCTTCATCACGGCCTCAAATGGCGGTATCACCCCGACCATCCCCAACACATCGAGCAGATCCGGCGTGTCGGCCCCCTCCTGAACGGCATCGACCACGCCTCCTGGGATTTCGGCTCTGCCAGGAGGTGGAATGCCGATCCTTCCCTGAACGCAGGCGGCCGTGATTTTCTCGCCTACTTCATGCCCCGATGGATGGAAGCCTTCGGCGAAGTCTCACGGGTGACCGGCACACAGAGCCGCACACACGCATGGTCATCCGCAAGCATCACGATGGATTTCTCGGCCGATGGATACATCACGGTAAGCTACGCGACCGGAGAGGGTATCTGGGGCCGGGATGTCCAGCTGATCGTTGGCGCAGAAGGGATGATTTGTCAGGGCAAGGACGGGACTCTGGTACTGACCACGAGTGACGGAGAGCAGCCGCTCGAGCCCCGCCACGTGGACGCCGTGAAGTGCGAATGCGAGGCCTTCCGCGACGAGATACTCGGCGAGCGCGATCATCGGGTGCCGCTGCAGCATGACTTGCGGGCGCTCGAGCTCGTGGATGAGGCGATGGCGCAGTCAGCGCCGCACAACTCCTGACCGGGTATCGCGCCGGACTCCGTTGAAGGGGCTGGGAAGACGAGCGGCTTTGGCATGGGGTCCGTGCGTTATGTGCATGGAGTGAGGTGTGGCGTGGGATTGAGGCTGGCATGCTGAAACACCGTCCACTGAACCAAAGCGTCAGTTGGCCCTGCAAGAGCGTAACCGTTGCAGGGAACAGGAGGTATCTCTTCCTTGCTGTTGCCCTTCAGAGATGGGGAAGATCGGAGCGAAAGGTATGAACTCGCGAGAGCGCGTGTTGTGTTCCCTCTCCTGGCAGGAGCCGGACAGGGCTCCCATTCAGACCTATCTGACGCCGGAGGTGGCGGCCGGGTTGGAGGCCCATTTCGGGACCGAGGACGTGCTGGAGTGTCTGGGCGTGGATTTCCGGTCCGTGCAAGCGACGTATACGGGCAGGATCAAGGAGCCGCAGGACGGGCTGACCTACGATATGTGGGGGACTGGCTACCGGCACGTCTCGCACGATTCCGGCGCGTATTCGGAGGCTGCCGAGTTGCCCCTTGCCGCCTTGAGGACGCCGGGCGAAGTGGCGGCATACCCGTGGCCCAGCCCCGACGACTACGACTACTCCGCCGTAGCGGAGGAATGCGAAAAGTTGGCGGACTACTGCGTCTGTGTGGGGGGCGCGAGCTGGCCGGACATCCTGAACGGGGTCTCCCGGGGCCGCGGCATGGAGCAGGTGATGCTCGACGTGGCGCTGCGCGATGAGGTTGGGCTCGCCATCATCCGGCGGCGCGTGGAGTTCCACTACGAACGCCTGAAGCGGACGCTGGAAGCCGCCGGGGGCAGGGCGGACATCGTTCGCCTGGGCGAGGACTGCGGCAACCAGAACGGGCGGATGTTCTCGCCGCGCGATTTCGATGAGGTGTTCCGGCCGCACCTTCAGAGATTCATTGATCTGGCGCATGAGTTCGGGGCCAGGGCCATGCTGCACTCCTGCGGCGACACCCACGAGCTGATGCCCACCTTCATCGATATGGGGCTGGACGTGCTCGATGCCATGCAACCCGAGCCGCCGGGGATGGTTCTGGAGGAGGTCCGCAGGCTTTGCCGCGGCCGGCTGGCCTTCTGCGGGCTGATCAGCACGCAGCGTACCCTGCCTTTCGGCACCGTGGATGAGTGTCGGGCCGAGGCCCGCCACCGCCTGGACATCCTGGCCCGCGGGGGCGGATACATCTTCGCGCCCGCCCATGCCATCCAGCCCGACACGCCGCTCGAGAACATCCTGGCCGTCTACGAGGAGGCGCTGGGACGGCCGCTGGTGTAGCGCCCGCGTTACTGCGCCGGACGCGAGACGGCCCGCGCGCGGGCGAGCTACACCTGCTCTCTGAGCGCTTCGGCCCCGCCGACCACGTCGAGGAGTTCCCCGGTGATGGCATCCTGTCGGGCCGACTGATAGTCCTTCGTAAGCTCGGCCAGGCTATCGTCGATGTTGCTCGAGGCCGCCGTCATCGCGAGGAGCCGGGCGCCGTTCTCGCTCGCATGGCCTTCCAGCAACGCCCTGTAGAGCTGGATGAAGAAATACTCCTCGGCCAGGTCGCCGAGCAGTTCGTCCGGGGACGCGGTGAGGATCGGTTCGCAGCGGAACTGAGGCCCCCGAGCCGCTCCGAGCTGGTCGCGGCGGGGAGGCAGCACCGGACGCACGGTTTCCTCGGAGCGGCCCATGCCCGCGTACGCATTGTAGATGAAGACCATCTCGTGCGCGCCGCGTTTGAGGAAGGCCTCGAATACGTCGGCGGAAAGCTCCGGCACCTGCGATCGGATCCCTTCGAGGCTCGTGGGGGCACTCACGGTGAGGATCGGATCGGCGCCTCGCAGCGCGAGCAGGCTCCCGCCGCGGCGGCCGATCGCGATGAACTCGACCGGGCCGCGCGTGCCGTCCTTGAATTCCAGCGCCGCGCGGACCACGCGATCATTATACGTTCCGCAGAGCCCCTGATCGCTGGCGAAGACGAGGGCCATGCAGTCGCCTTCCATTTCCGCCTCGGCCTCGGTCCCTTCGATGCCGCATCGGTCAAGCACCACGCCCAGCGCCGTCTCGACGACTTCGGTGTAGGGCCGGATGGCTTTCACGGCCGATTCCGCGCGCCGCACGTAGATGGCCGCCAGGTTGCGCATCGCGTTCACGATCTCGCGGAGTGCTTTGATGCTTTCGAGCTTGCGTTGGAGCTCGCGCAACGCCGCCATAGGGGGTCACTCCTGTTCTCGGGCGAGCCGGTCCCGGACCTGCCCACCCATCGAGTTGATCGAAGCCACGTCCTCCTCGGTCACATCTTCCCCGGCCTCGATGCGGGCGAGCAGATCGGCCAGGCGCTCGCGCGCCGCCTCGCGGAACTTCAGCTCGAACCCGGGCACGTCCTCCACGTCGACCTGGGCGAGGGCGTCCGCGCCCGCCAGGTGAAGCAGCAGCACCTGCTCGGCGAGCGGGACGGGGCCGTGGGCGGGCTGCTTCAGCAGCTCGCGCAACCGGCGGCCCCTGTCCAGCGCCGCCTGCGTCTCCGGCTCCATGGTCGTGCCGAACTTCGTGAACTTCTCCAGCTCGATGAATTGAGTGTACTCGAGGCGCCTCTGCTGGGCGATCCGTTTCATGGCCGCGAGCTGCGTCTTTCCGCCGACTCGGCTGACGCTCAGCCCGATATCCACCGCGGGCAGAAAGCCCGATTGAAACAGCCCGGGGTCGAGGTAGATCTGGCCGTCGGTGATCGAGATCAGGTTCGTCGGAACGTAGGCGGAGATGTTCTGGGCCTGCGTCTCGATGATGGGCAGGGCGGTCTGAGAGCCGCCCCCGTGGGCCTCGTCGTACTTCGCGGCACGTTCCAGCAGGCGGGAGTGGAGGAAGAAGATGTCGCCGGGATACGCCTCCCTGCCGGGCGGACGGCGCAGCAGCAGGCTGATCTCGCGATACGTCTGCGCGTGCTTCGTCAGGTCGTCGTAGATGATGAGGGTATGGCCGCCCTGTTCGCTGAAGAACTCGCTCACCGTGCAGCCCGCGTAGGGGGCGATGTAGCGCATGCCGGAGGGCGAGTCCGCATCGGCGACCACGACAATCGTGTGCCCCATGGCCCCGCGCGCGCGTAGCGCCTCCACAAAACGGGCGACCGAAGAGGCCCGCTGCCCGATGGCCACGTAGATGCAGATCACCCCGCTGCGCGCCTGGTTGATGATGGCGTCGATGGCGATGG
>CAZXDF010000154.1:0-10199 GCA_964639345.1 uncultured candidatus Brocadiaceae bacterium
ACGAAAACCGGCGCGGCGGCGATCCTGCCCGCAGTAGTGTCCGCGATGCACGTATTCGCCACGCTCTCGTCGAGGACGTTGAGCAGACGGCGGTTATCCTTTTCCATGAAGGCGCAGCCGGCGCAGAGACACACGGCGAACAGGGATAACGCGAGACGGAAAGCTCTGGTTCTTCGCATGGCTAACCCCCCTGAAGCGGTCTTTCGCGTTTATCGGCCACTGCAAGTATTCCCCGACGTGGCCACATTGTACCTCTTACACCCGGCGGTTTTCAAGCCTGATTCCGCACTTTCCAGCGTGTCTCGATCCGGGGCGACAGGACAGTTTGCCCGCCCCCTCTTGCTACGAATAAAGGGGCGGGTGCTCCCGCGCGTGGCGGTCAATACCGTCCATGATGGCCTCGCAGCTTCCCGGCCAGCGCCACGGCGGCATATCCTCGGTGACGCCCATAATGAGGCCGTCGACGCCCCCCGCCTGGTCCAGCAGGTCGACCGTCGCCAGCTCTATCTCCTCATCGGACTTCAGATGGAGCGAGGAGGGGAAATTCAGCCACAGGACCTTGTCGGGCCAGGCCTCCCGCGCCTCCCGCAGCGTCATGTCGGTGTCCGGGGCCGGCGTGAACGCCTCGATATAGTCGAGGTCGGTCCGCGCGATGGCGTCCGCGAGCAGCCGGCAATTGGCATCGTAATGGCAGCCGATGAGCTTGCCATGCCGGTGCATGATTTCCGCCGCCTCGTTGTAGTGCGGCACGTAGTAGCGCTCGAAGGTTTCCAATCCGATGACCTCCGGCACTACGTTCCCCCCGTAGTTCGCGTGAAGCGCCGGCGACTGCGCAACGAGCGGATAGACTTTGCGCCGGTTCTCGACGATGGCCTCATACAGCTTGAGAACCTCGTCCCGGTTCTCCATCCATTCGATACAGAAGTCCTCCATACGGAATATGGTCCCGGAGATCAGTTGCTGAAGCGGCTCCAGGCCGATTGCCGCGCGGAAGATGCCGTCCTCGCCGTATTCTCTCTCGGCCCGTGCAAACGCCTCGTAGTTGGGCTCGTACCGGTCGTCCCGGACCAGGAACAGGATCGTCCCGTAATCGTCGGGCGTCTTGAACATCTTCTCACGCCGCCAGGTGGTGAAGCCGCCGTACTCGCCCAGGGTGCTCACGCTTCCCACCGGCGTTTCGTAGACGGTGCGCGTGAACCTTCTGCCGTCCTCGGTGTAAGTGCGCTCGGACACCTTCACGTTCGGACGATGGGTGGTGACGACAGCGGCGTCGTACGTTCGGCCGCGAATTGAGGAAGCACCGTGCTGGCTCCCCATCGTTGGTACCAGGAGGCACAGGCCCCGGTCGCGCAGTTCGCGCTCAGCCGAGCACCTCGGGACCATCCAGTCGTAGACGGTAAAGGGCACCTTGTCGGTGCGTTCCCCGCGGAGGGCTGCCTCCACTCGTTGTCTCGGCGTCATCCGACCCCGCCCTTTCTGCTCGGCGACCATGACCGCGCGCAGTGCCGGTCTCGCGAGCAAGTCTATACCGGCTTTGCCCCGGCGTCAACGCCATTTGCGCGGGGCGTCACTCCTGGGCGGGGGATAGGGTGACCCTGAAGGTATGGTCGGTGCGGCCGGGGCGGAACGTGCCGACCAGCTCGACTTCCTCCAGCAGCGACAGGACGGCCCTTAGCGCACCGATCTCATGCCGGGCCCGCTGCTCGGTCTTGCCCTGCTTCTGCGTCGCGTGCCGCACCAGGAACGCCGAGTGCCGGTCCAGCATGGCCCCGAGCTGCACGGCGTTCAGCCGCACGAACCCGAAGGGCGTGCCCTCGACGTCGGCTGCGGGGAGGGCGGCGCCGGACCGGGAGGCGTCGATGATCCGCCGGGCCGCGCCGGCCGTTGTGGTGAGCACCAGATTGCCGTCCACAACGCACATGGTGGGCCTCAGCTTCCGCAATCCGGCCGGAATCTCCACGTGCAGGCTCGTCATCGCCACGCCCTCGTAGGTGTCGTACTCGATCGACGCCTGCGCCTTGCCCTGCGCGGTGGCTATGACGGCCGCCGCGCCGATCAGCGTCTCGAGCGCGGCGGGGATGTGCGCGGTCTCGCGCAGCTCCACCGCCACCGCCACCTCGGGCGCACTTCCCGCCTCGCCGGCAGGAAGGATGAAGACCGCCATCTGAGTGCCGATCTCCTCGAAAAGCTGCTCGGGAGTATGGACTCCGCCGAGCACGTTTACGAGCGCGTCGAGCCTGACCCGGGCCTGCTCGGCGGCGGCGGGGTCGCGCTCCTCCAGCGTCCCTACTATCGCGTCCCAGATGGCCGCATGGTTGACGCTCCTGCCGGCCACTACCGCCGTTGACTCGGGCGCCAGCCTGACGATGTCCATCGCGCTTCCGGGTTCGGGCAGGAGGGACTCCAGCAGGGGCGGCAGCTCGTCGTGGCGGAGCTTCACGGTAAGCCGCCCCGTCAGTCCCCCGTCGTCTCCGACCGCCGAGAACACGGCATACCGCAGGTCAGGGAACACCTCCCCCAATGTGGCGCGAATGAGGCGCCTCAACGGGTTCCGGCCCCTTCGTCCCGGCCGGTGGATCTCGCCGGACCTATGCGGGAACTGCTGCACGCGTTGCAAATCGACGTAGGCGGTCACGGCCGCTCCCTCCGCGGCGAGCGTGCGTGCTTCCTGGTACTGGGCCAGGGCGCCGAGCGCAGTTGTTTCGCCCTTGTGCACGTCGATGACCTTCCGCAGCGGCTCCAGATCCTCGCTCACCGCCAGGACCCTGCCCAGCAACACGTGGTGGCGGTGCCTTGGCTTGCCGCGCAGCACGCTGGAGTGCACGTCCACGCCCTTGTAGGCCGACTCGTATTCATCCTCAAGGCTCCCCACGGCCCTCTCGACGCGCAGGAACTCGGCCAGGGCCTTCCCCAGCGACTCCGCACTGTCGGCTTCCGTGAGAAAGACGCTCGTGCCCAAGGCCTCGGCCCCCCCCGGCAGTCCGACAATGGCCGCATCGCCCGCCAGGATGTCTCCGAACACCTTGTCGACGTCGACGCCGTGCTGGAGCTCGACCTGCTCCACCATCGCCTCGATGTTCCGCACCGCCTGGGCCAGTTGCGGCATGGTCTGCGGGTCGCTCAACCTGGCCCAGAGTTCCCCATCCCGCAGCCGCTTGAACTGCGCGTAGGGCTCCCTGATCTTGACGAAGAGAATTGCATCGGCGGGGACCGCGTCCTCCACCGCAGCCCGTGCGGGAAGGGCGATGCACGTGACAAGCGCCGCTAACAATACCGGCATCACTGACAACTTGCGTGCTGCTCTCATGATTCATCCTCCGGGTGCGTAGGGACAAAGGGATGGTTGGCCTTGTCGAGGACCACGCCGGCGCCGTCGAGCGCCCGATCCAACCACAGCTCCGGCTGCCCGGCGACATCCGGGACAGATGGCGTGGCGTCCGCCAGTTGAAGCAGCGGCTCCCTGCCGGCGCTGACGGCGGCCACGCCGACGCTGTGAAGCCCTCCCCAGGCGTCGCGAACCTCGGCCCGCGCCGAATCTTTCAGCCGCTGCATCTCGGCATGGAGCTCGCCCGTCTTTGGCTCGCGACGGTGCGCCCTGGAAAAGACGAGCAGCCCGCCCACGACAACCAACAGCGTGGCCGCCGCCGCCAGAAGCACCCGCCGCCAGAGAACGCGAACCTTTCCGCGCCGAGCTTCCCGCCGGGCCCTCAAACCAGCGAGGAACGCGTCGACGTCCACGCGCTCCTCGTGGGACTCAAGGGCCTGCCTCACGAGCCGGTCGATCGCACTGTCATGTTTCTCGCGCTCGCTCATCGGAACTCTTCCGGAAGTGTGGGGCCAAGCCGTTCTCTCAACGCCTTTCTGGCCCGGTGGACGAGGACGCCCGCGTTGGAGGCGCTGACCTCCAGGGTCTCGGCGACCTCCCTGAGCGTGCCGCCCATGGCCGCCAACTGGAGTGCCGCGCGCTGCATTGGCGGCAGATGCATCAGCTCGAGCTCGACGGCCCGCAGCAGGTCCTGCGAGGCCGCCACGTCGGCAGGGTTGCCGGGGGAGGCCGCGGCGAGCCCGTCGGACAGCGGCCCGCCGTCGGGAGCCGGGGCATCGAGGCTCAGCAGTTCCCTGCGGCGGGCCCTCGCGTTGATGCAGGCGTTTGTGATCGACCGGAACAAGAGCCTCTCTCCGTCGCGCAAAAGGTTGTACTCGGAATGATCCAGCAGCCGGCACAGCACGTCCTGGACAAGGTCCTCAGCCGAGTCGGACGACCTGAGCAGCGTGCGCGCATAGGCAACGGCCCGTGGTGCGAACCGCCTCAGCCAGGCGTCCAAACTTTCGTCCGATCGTGCCAAATGCCGTCTCCGCAAGGCCCGGACCCCGTCTACCTACAAGAACACTGAACTCGCTGCGATTTTACACCGGAATGCCGGGAGCACAAAAAGGGGGCCGCCCTCGCCACGGTGCGCCGTGGCCCTTCCATGCCGAATGCGAGGGCTTCACAGACGGCTTTTCTGCGGGTATACTGGCAGCGGTCTCCGGAAGGTCGCGGCGAAGACCGGAGGCCGACGATTGCGCGTGGAGGAGCCGATTATGAACGGACCCACGAGACTCGCCTGCTGCCTTTGCGGACTGCTCTTGCTGGCCGCGTCCTGCGGCAAGAAGGAGGATAAGCCGCGGGACGAGAGCTTCATCGAGGCCGGGGCGCCCGTGAAGATCAGCGACCTGACGCTTCCGGGGATCGTGAGGGATTCGGAAGGCGCCCTCATTGTCACAGCGTTCATTCATTCCACCTTCCCCAGCGCCACGGAGGCCCGCGATGCGATCGCCGTCTTCCGATCCGAGGACAAGGGCGCCACTTGGGAGCAGGTGTCGACGGTGCCCTCGTTCGTGACCTACGGGGTGTGGGGATACGACCTCGCCATCGACGAGAGCGACAGCCTCTACATCACATGGGTGGCCGCCCTCTACGAGCCGGACTCGCCCCAGCCGTTCAAGGCCATCATGTTCTCGCGCTCGGACGACGGCGGCTTCTCGTGGACCGAGCCCGTCCGCGCGAGCGACGCCACGACGGGCCAACGCCGCAATCCCGTGATCGCCGCCGGTGGAGGCAACGTGTACATCGCATGGCTGGACGGTCCCGATGGGCGGAAGACGGCGACCGAAGATGTGTTCTTCGCTTCAAGCACTGACTGGGGCGATTCATGGTCGGCGGATACCTGCCTGGAGATTGATCTCGGCGCAAAGGATTCCGCATCCGGCGAGCCGTCCCTTTGCGTCGCCGCTGACGGCACGGTCTACTGCGCGTACTTCTCGATGCGCAAGGCGGGGAATAGAGGAAAGCCGATGGCCGGTTTCTTCCTCGCCACGTCGCAGGACCGAGGGCGCAGCTTTTCCACAAGCTCGCACGAGGCCGGCGTGCTTAGGGGCCTGGCGCTCGTGCAGAAGAAGAACAAACTCTACCTGGCCGCCGTGCACATCAAGGGCATCAAGAGCATATCCACGGCCGAAACCTCACAGGAAATCCACCTCTACGTCTCCGATGACGGCGGCGAGGAGTGGGGCAAGCCCGTTCGCATCGACGACGACCCGGCGCGCGAACGCAAGGGCAACCTGAAGCTGGCCGTGGCCGGAAGGCAAACGCTGATCGCGTGCTGGGACGACGCGCGCGGCGGCGTCTACATGGCCGCATCCATCGACGACGCCGAGAGCTGGGGCAAGAACGTCAAGGTGGCGGAGCCGAGCCGCGTGGGCATCACGCCGCTGGACGTGGCGGCCAACGAGTCCAAGGGCTATTTCTACCTCGCCGTCGGCGACGTCCGGAAGGGGCCGGGGGACGCAACGTACCTGGTCACGGGCCGGGCCTGCCGCTGCGACCTGGAGGCTCCAGAAGACTGACCGGCCAGCCGCTCCGAGTGACCCGCTTGCCGAACCCCGCCTCGACCCTCCTGCCCCAAGAGGGCGCTTCGGTACCTACACGAACCCTACACGAACCCTACATAAACCCTGCACGAGCGCGACACCATGCCTACACGAGCACGACACAAACGCTACACGGCCGCTACCTGAACGCGACGCGCGAGGCCCGGCTGGGCCGCCGCAATGCCGGCTGAAGGCCGTTGTGTCTCGCAGATGTCTCATTTCTCTTCCCTGCCACCAGCTTGCCGGCGCCCGTACCTTCCGCTGGCACGTTCTTCACGGCGCCGCCACCGCGGCCCCGCACCCCGAGTATACCCGTTCCGCGCAGGGCATGTGTCCGATATGGGTGCATAATCTTGAGAAAGCTCGCGCGGTCTCGGGACCGCTCGCGGTCAGTGAGGGCGTTTGCCGCCACCAGCACCCCTTGATGAGTTCGGCCAGGGCCGCCGGAGGAAGACGACCTCGCCACCCCCCACCCGCCCGCTACAGGCGCTTGCGGAGCAGGTGAGCCGGGTGCAATTCCCCGCCCAGCGAAAGCGCCTCGGGCAGCGTTGCGGATTCCTCGAACCCGGCCTCGCGCAGCACGTCCAGCTTCTCCCGGTCGACTTCCGCCACGAACGCGGAAAGCCACCGCCAGCCCTTTTCGCGGGCCGCCTCCGTCGCTTCGGCGAGCAGCCCCCGCGTGACTTCGTGGTAGTGCGGGTGGCAGCATACGTCCGCCACGCCGTCGACGATCTGCTGTTCGTTCCCGAGCGGCGCCACCGGGCAGGAGCCCACCATGGCCCCGCCCTCGGCGAACGCGCCCATCCACACGCCGCCGAGCGTGCGCTGGTAGGTGCGGCCGAAGAATGAGTTGCAACGCCGGGGAGTGACGTAGCCCCGCGAGAAGAAACCGTCGGTGAAGCTCGTGGACGCCCACGTGTTGGGCGCACCGTAGAGGGCGACCAGTCTCGGCAAGTCGCCCCACCCGACATCCCTGAAGGCCACGTGCTGCCCCGGAGCGAACCAACCCGCCTCGAACCGCTCGGCCCCCGGCGCGAGAAACCGCATCAGGCCCTTCGGGTAGCCCCTGAAACCCAGGCGGGTGTAGATGCGCTCCGCATTAGGTTCTCCGGTGCCGAGAAACAGGCACTGCCCGCCGCCCCGCTGGAAATGCTCCAGCGCCAGGCGGTTCGTCTCGGTGGCCAGCCCCAGGCCGCGGAGGTGTTCGAGCGTAAACACCTCCCCGAAGCCGCCGATGCGGGCGTCGTCCGCGGGGACCATGTACCAGGCCGTGCTGACGATCTCGCCCGCCACCTCGGCCCAGAAGAAGTAGTTCCTCGCGTCCCCTTCGTAGCGCCCGAGGGCCGCCTGCGCACTGAACAGGTCGGGCTTTCCCAGGGCGGGCCACGCCTCCTCTATGAACCAACTGAGCCTGCGGCCGGCATCGGTTTCCATCGGGCAGCCCGAGCAGAATAGCTCCGCCTTCTCAGCATTTCTCAAGGTCACCTGGCGCTCCGCGCGCACCATTAGCCTCCTGTTCTCGTGCGGGAAGTCCCCATCCTCGCCTTTGGGCAACGCGGGCCGCCTCAAGGGGGGGCCAACCCGGGTGCGCCAAGCGGCGCGGCGTCGTGGTCTTGTACCGCCGCCTGCCGAGTGCGAGGCGAACAGGTCCGGGCCGCTCGTCTGCAGGGTGGAGCAGCGGCCGGCCGGCGTGGCGTGTCCTTCGCCTCTCCTATGCAAGCCGCCAGCGGATCATGACGAAGTCCGAGCGGCCGACGCAGTAGTGCCATCCCTTGTCGACGTCGCCGTAGCACGAGCCGACGAAAGTGAGCATCTCTTCGCCGTCCAGCGAGATCGTACGCGCGTAGCCGGCCGCCATGCCGTGGGCGAGGTAGTAAACCTCGTCCTCCCAGGACTCGCCCCGGTCCAGGCTGACCATGGCCCGGCCGCTGCCCATCGCCCTGGGGTAGCGATGATCGTGAACGACGACCACCCGGCCATCCGAAAGCCCGACCCCAGCCCCGTGGCACTGGCCGTACACCTTGGCCACCTGGCGCAGCGGGCTCCAGGTGCGAGCGCCGTCGTCGGAGTGGGCGACGAAGACGTGTTTGTAAGGGGAGGCAGAACCGAACGCCGCCGCCCCCGTGCGCTCAAACAACTCCGGCGTGTCGTCGGGGTACCTCGGTCGCTGATAACGGATGACCGCAAGCACCCGCCCGCTCGGCAGCGCCGCGAGGTTCACCTCGTGGCACCACTCGCCCAGCAGGGATAGCTCGGACCATGTGAGGCCCCCGTCGGCGGAACCGTAGATGTAGCACTTGCTGGCGCCGGATGGCTGGGTGAATATCTCCTTCCAATCCACCTTCACGCCACTGACGTGGATGGGCACCAGCAGGGCCATTTCGCCTGACTGGGGGGCGCTGGAGCCCGGCGCCGCGGCCCCCGAGGTCGGCATCTCGATCTCCGCGATCTGCTCCCACGTCACCCCCTCGTCAGCGGAGGCCCATACCACCGGGGGACCGTCGGCCGAGGGCCGGCCGATGTTCAGCATCGTACCCTCATCGTCGAACCGGAGGTTCCAGCCGCCAAGAGCGCCTGGATTCCTCTCGAAGTGCTCCCAGGTCCTGCCGCCATCGGTGGACCTGTGCATGAGCGTGTGCTGCACCGCGTAGATGGTCCCGTTCGGCGCCCGGGCCATGCACAGGCGCTGAGTGTGCCCCTCGGGGTCGCGCGGGAGTCGGATCTTCTCCACCTCCACCTTCTCCAGCCTGCCGCCACGGGCGTGCAGGATATAGTCGCCGGCCTGCATCTCGGCAAGCTGGTCCTCTGTGACCGCCACGCCTCCCAGCTCATGCGTCGAAAGCATGTCCGTTTCTCCTTTACAGGTCCCGCGCATCCACCGGTTCCGCGCGGGGTGTCCAACCCCTGGGGAGTGTAACCCCTCGGGGAGTCTAACGCCCCGGCGCTGGAACGTCAAGGTGGCGATACCACTGGGTTCAGAGAGAGGCCTTCGTGAGGTGCAGCCGAGCGGGTTGGGTTCGATGAAGAGCAACGCGTCTTCTCTTGACCGGCGCGCTGCGCACCGGTTAGAGTGCGCCTCCATTCCCTCGCCCGCCTGCGGAGCACGCCGTGCCCGACGCAAATGATACGCCGTCGCGGCCCGCTATCCTGGCCGCCTGTTGCCTCGGGATGCTTGGCATGGGGCTCGCCCTGAGCACGCCGCCCCTGTTCGCGCGCGCCATAGCCACGGCGTTCGGACTCGACAACACGGCGAGCGGCCTATTCCTCGGCTGCATGTTCTGGGGAATGGTGGCGGGCATTTTCGTAAGCGGGCCGCTTGCGGACCGCGTGGGGTTTCGCGTGCTGCTGGTCGGGGCGGCGGTGCTGGAGACGGCGGGAATGTGCGTCGTCGCGCGCAGCGGCGGAATGTGGGACATCTACCTGGGGTCGAGCATAGCGGGGTTCGGCATGGGAGTGGTCGACGCGCTTGCCACGCCGCTTGCCTGCGCGGCCTATCCCCAGGCCCGCGCGCGCGTCGCCAACCTCGTCCACAGCTTCTATCCCCTGGGGTTGCTCCTCGCCGGGGTGCTCGTCATGCTGCTGGGGCACTGGGGCTGGCGCCGCATCTACCTGCTGATGGGGCTGGCGTGTCTGCCCGCCGGCCTTCTGTTTGCTTGTCTGAGACTGCCGGCCGCGGCGCATGAAGGGCCGGATCGCCTGCCGGCCCGGCGCTTGATAATGCTTCGGCCCTTCCTGCTCCTGCTGGCTGCCATCCTGCTGGCGGGCGTCACGGAGGTCGGGTTCTCCCACTGGCTGCCCACCTACGTCGAGAAGGCGCAGGGGGGCACGCGGGGAATGGGAACGGCGGCGTTCCTGGTGTTTGGAGTGGCCATGACGCTCGGACGGCTGGGCCACTCCGCCGTGGCGCACAGGTTCAGGCTTCGGACGCTTTGGATCGCCGGGGCCGCGGCGAGCGCCCTGGTGCTGTCGCTCGCGTCTCTGGACGCCCCCCCGTTCTTCACTATCCTGTGCGCGGCTGTTATGGGAATGGCGATATCCGGGCTCTGGCCGATCACGCTCGCGCTCGCCGGGAACCGTTACCCGCAGGCGGGCGCTTCCATGTACTCCACCCTTCACGTCGTCGGCAACGCGGCGGGCATTATAGGCCCGCTGATGGTCGGCGTGATCGCCGACCGGTGGGATCTGCACGCGGGGATGGCCGTGCTCGCCGTAGTGCCCCTCGCCGCCCTGATGGTGATCAGGCTCGGGCGGGAATAACGGGGGCCCGAGAGACAGCCGCGCCGGGA
>CAZXDF010000155.1:0-2709 GCA_964639345.1 uncultured candidatus Brocadiaceae bacterium
GATGAACGTTATCAGGTAAAAGATCGGCACAAGGGTCGTGATGCGCGCGCGGGGCCAGCAGAGGATGTAGGCCCCCAGCACGCCGGCTATCGCGCCGCTTGCGCCCACCATGGGTATGTCCGAGCCCCGGTCAAGGACGTACTGAGCCGTGGTCGCCGCCAGGCCGCAGGCGAGGTAGAAAAGCGCGAACCGCACGCGCCCGAGCCGGGCCTCTATGTTGTCGCCGAAGATGTAGAGGAACCACATGTTGCCGATCAGGTGCAGCCCCCCCCCGTGCAGGAACATGGAGGTGAAGGCCGGCAGCACGAGCC
Organism: uncultured candidatus Brocadiaceae bacterium; assembly: GCA_964639345.1. GTDB lineage: Bacteria > Planctomycetota > Brocadiia > SM23-32 > SM23-32 > CAZHPE01. The sequence continues at coordinate 312 of CAZXDF010000155.1, forward strand.
CTGTCAGTAGGCCTGCCTCACCCCGCAGGGCTTTCTTCGCCGTGTCCGCCACAAAGCCGTAGGTCTTGAGCAGCTCGATCCTTGCCGCCGTGTCCAGGCTCAGCTCGAACAGGAACGCCAACACGTTCGCGGCGATCAGGGCGTAGACTAGCCAGGGGGTGATATTGGACGGATTCTTGTCGCGAAGTGGGATCATGTCTCAGGGACGCGAATGATCTGTATGCGCTGGCGTTGGCCGGCCGTCCCTTGAACCGATCAGGGGCGCGGCACGGCCCTGCAACCCGTGCGATTCTAACCGTTTCCGGGAGGAAAAGAAATGCCGGTTCCCCGCGACGGCCCGCCTCCAGGCGTCCTGCGGCACGTGACGGTGGAGATCAGGGGCCTGATGATCAGCGGATTCTGGCCTGACTGCGCCGCCGCGGAGGCTGAGGGCGGCGGATGCGGCGCTGCGCTTTTTTCTTGCTTGGGTGCGCAGGCGAGGCTATAACCCCGCATTCCCCAGATGGCCCTAGTTTCAGTGGGCCCGAAACTGTAGAATAGCCGCATCAGGGGGCATTCTGAGCGTGTTTCGGGGTTTCGGAGCGGGAATATCCAATGGGTGAAGCCGGAAATGGGCCGCTCAGGCTCACGTTTGACAGCAGTCTGAAGCTGGAGTTCCACGGTGCGAAGATCACCACGGACGCGGGTCTGCTGGCCTACCGGGAACTGGATGAGCGGTTGGGATTGACGGCATCGGCGGCCCAGTCCCTGACGGACACGCGCACGGGCCAGAACACGCAGCACAGCATGGTGGCGCTTCTGCGTCAGGGCATCTACGGAAGACTGGCCGGCTATGAGGATACAAACGATGCGGACTATCTCCGTGTCGACCCGGCCATGCGACGGCTCGTCGGTGGACGGGCCGAGACGAGACTCGCGGCATCGGCCAGCGAGATGGGCCGCTTCGAGACGGAGTTCCTCACGACGGATACGAATCTGGCGGCGCTTGCGCAGACGTGCGGCTCCTGGATCGATGCCGTGCATGCCAGAGCGCCTCTGAATCACCTGGTGCTGGACATGGACAGTTCGCAGAGCCCGACCTATGGCGAGCAGGAGGGCTCGATCTATAACGGCTACTTCGGCTGCACCTGCTACCACCCGCTGTTCTGCTTCAACCAGTCCGGCGATGTGGAAGGCGCGCTGCTTCGGGAAGGCAACGCGCACAGCGCCCGAGACTGGCGCGATGTGCTTGAGCCCATCGTGGACCGATACCGCAGCCGAAGGATCGAGAAGTTCTTCCGCGCCGATGCGGCGTTCGCCAATCCGATGATCTACCACTACCTGGAGAAGGGAGGCTATCGGTATGCGATCCGCCTGCCGGGCAACAAGGTGCTCTACCGGGCCGTGGAGCATCTGCTGAAGCCCCCCGTGGGACGTCCATCGAGGGACCCCAAGGCCTTCTACCACAGCTTCCGCTATGCGGCGGGTCGTGGCCAAGGTGGAGTGGCGTCTGGGGGAACTATTCCCCCGGGTAGGCTTTATCGTGACCAACCTGAGCTGGTGGTCGAGGAACGTGGTGGGCTTCTACAACCAGCGGGGCACGGCGGAGCAGTGGATCAAGGAGGGCAAGAACGCGGTGAAATGGACGCGGCTGTCCTGTCGCGAGTTCCAGGACAACGCCGTGCGGCTCCAGCTTTTCGTGCTGGCCTACAACCTGGCGAACTTCCTGCGGAGGCTGGCCTTGCCACGAAGCATCCGGCACTGGTCGCTGACGACGCTCCGGGAAAAGCTGGTCAAGATCGGCGCGAAGGTGGTGCGGCACTCACGCTATGTGATCTTCCAGCTGGCCGAGGTGGCGGTGCCGGGAGAACTGTTCGCGGCCATCCTGGCGCGGATTCAACGCCTGGCCCCGGTGCCGACCTGACGGCAGGCGGCTGTGGGACAGAGGGTCGGTAACGTGGAGCAAGGGGAAGAGCAGGGGAAGTGCGGCCCAAGCCGTCTCAGGGCGCCGTTTCAGGGCCCTCAGAGCCGCTGACGGCCTGCCACAGACAGCTCGGCCGCATCGAGAACGCAGTTTTCGAGGCTTGACAATGACCGGGACGCTCCATATATTACTCGCGACAGGCAGGACGCACGGGAGCTTCTGCCAAATGGGAGATGTCGGGTTCCGCCATCAAGCGCTCTTCACGCCTGAAATGCAACTGCGTGTATTCAAACAGCCTTGCAAGGATTCCGTTGAGTTGCACCCGGTGCTTGCCCTCCTGGATCGCCGCGTACAAATCATTCATTATGGAAACGGCCTTCTTGTGGTGGCCGTCTAGCTCCGCGTGTCCGACGCTGTAGTCGTCCTTCCATGCAATGAACACGTGATCTACCACGGCTCGCTCCCCTTGTGCAGTGCACTCTCATATATCGTCAT
>CAZXDF010000156.1:0-3896 GCA_964639345.1 uncultured candidatus Brocadiaceae bacterium
GCTGGACCCGGCAGCTCCACAACGTTACCATCACTCATGGCGTATCCACTCCTTCCTTGTAAGGTGGGTGACCCGAACTGAATCACCCAGGATACGCCACCTTCCCCTCCTCGTCTAAACACAACTTTCGGTTATAACTCCCTGGAGCGCATTGACCCTCATTCCCCACAACCATACGCGATCCCTGACCGTGTGTCCTTCCATGGCTATTCCCTCGTTTCTGAAGGCCTTGGAGGTGGAAAGCAAAGACCCGCGGGCCTAGTGATCCAAGCGCAATCCTTCGCTGGTGACGCGCAGCCGCGCGATGCGGCTGTCGGCCTTCCCCAGTCCGTCGCACCGCAGCCTTGTCCGCGCCTTCGGCACGGCACCCGCAGAACGACTTCTACGCCTGCTCCACGGCACGGCCGCTTCACTCCGCGTCCGGCTCTTCCACGCACTTCTTGCATTCCCTGGTCATATCGTGCGCGAGATGTGCCGCTTCACCTCTCTCGTCGGGGCGGTGTTCGACTTGTAGTGGTCGCGCAGGTAGATGGGGTAGCCGAGTCCTTCCTCGCGGGGAGTCACGTCCACCACCGTGTTGCCCTTGAGTCGGAAGGTGTATCGGGTCAGCTCCTCGGGCGGCTCCCAGAGCTTCCCGGGCGATCCCGGATGGAGCGTGCATTCCGTGTGGCCGGGCATCCCCACGCCTTCCCAACCGTTGCAGTAGGTCTCCGTCGACTCCGCCATCGGGAACTCGATGGAGACCTCCTTCTTGCCGCCTATGTCCCCCAGAACCAGGTATCTGCCCACCCAGAAACCACTCGCCGGGCCCCCATCGACCGAGGCCTGGACCGCCCCTTGGTCCACCCACCGAGGCAACCGGACGGAGAGGCGGCGGGCGGTCTTGTTCCTTATGACCACTTTGCCCTGATAGGGCAGATGACTGTCGATGTCCAGCCACGGGCTGGCGCGGTTCAGGAGCAGGTTGACCTGCGCCGCTCCGTCTGCGCAGCGCACGATGGCCTCCCAGGCGTGGTAGTAGCCGAGCAAGCCATTCTCGGTGCAGCAGAAAATGCCGCCGGGGTCCAGCATGTTCACGTGCGTGGCGTCATCGGCAAGTGCTCCGATGTTCCTCTCGATGACCCTTTCCGTGGTCTCCCACGAGGAGGCGACGTACTTCGGGCTGGCGAGGGAAATCTTCTCGAGGAAGTCGGCTCTCAGTTGCTGAAGCTCGACCAGGTGATTGCGCACGTACTGATCGAGATCTTCCCAGTAGTCACCGGCCTCCAGATCGGAGAGCCTGACCGCCAGGGTGGTCATGTCCCCAAGCGTGCAGCCCTCGCCGAACAGCCCGATGCGCGCGATGCCGAAGGTGCGCATGTACTCGTAGCCATCTCGCACGAAGGCCTTGATGCGCTCATTGCGGGTGAGTTCAGCGTAGTCCAGCAGCCCCAGGAAACCCCAACAGCAGGCGTGCATGTGGCCCTCGAACTGGGCGTGGTCGGCGGCGACGACCGCCTTTGGCTTTGCTTCCGGCTTCCAGTTCCGTTCCTTGAGCATGAAGCGGACCAGCTTGCCGGCGAACTCCAGAGCCTTCCCGTCGCCTGTCATCTTATGCCACTGGCAGAGCGTCCTCACGATAGCGCCGAAGGCGAACAGCGTGTGGGTCGCCGAGCGGTGCCAGCGACGGGTGGCTCCCGGCCCTGTATACAGTTCATTCAGGCTCAGCCCCTGGGGCTCATCGGTGTCCGGCCAACCCGAACGCGGCATGCACAGGGTGCCGCCGAGCACCGTGACGGGATAGTAGGCGTAGTCCTCCCGGTAGCAGGCCACTCTCTGCAGGCCATCAACCATGCTCCGGACCATCTCCAGCCACTTTCCCTCACCGTCGAGCTCATGCTGGATCATCAGTGTCCGCATGACGCGCGCCTGCGCCATCAGGGGCGCGTGGTCGGGGGCGTCCACGACCTTGTCCCCGTCCGCTTCCGCCACCTTTGCGTACCAGATGCCGTCGTCTTCGACGCAGGAGGCCATTCCGGCCAGGCTCTTCCCGTCCATCTCTATGTGCTGCTCGCTGCCGCTCATGATGCGCATCTTGATGAGGGCCTCGACCTGCTTGCCCCACAATTCGCTGCCGGGAAGGACGGCGAAGCCCGCCATGTGGGCCGGATTGGTGCAGAAACGGGCTTCGTGGAACGGCATGAAGTCGTGCTCCGGATCCAGCCCGCCGGTGAGGGCATTGACCGCCACTCGGGCGCGCTCGGCCAGGTCCAACGTATCCGGCGCACTGACCGTGTATGAGCATGTCTCAGCTTCCACTACCGCTTCCTCCTCGTCATCCGACACTTCCTATACGGCTTCCCGCAAGCGGGATTCGCCCCGCCGGAACGTCAGCCTACGGTAGAGCCGGGGGGTTGTCAATGCGCCCTCCTCCCAGCTCTTGCATCAAGTCCACGCCGTGCAGCCCCGGAAAGGGCACGTTCAGCAGCCGGGCGGGGGTTCACAACGTGATTGAAGTGTGCAGGAAAGCTTCCTGCCGGCGTTGTCTTGTTGCGATGGACGCCTTTCTTGCATTCCCCGCTCAGACCGTGCGCGAGATGTGTCGCTTCACCTCTCTCATGTGGGCGGTGTTCGACTTGTAGTGGTTGCGCAGATAGATGGGGTAGCCGAGTGCTTCCTCGCGGGGAGTCACGTCGACCACCGTGTTGCCCTTTCTACACGAAAACCACAGCACAGCATGCGGGTATCTCGCGACTGAGCAAGGCCGCAGACGAGATCACCGCTCGACGGTGAAGGTGACGTCAGGGGGCGGGGGTTCTCGTGGGGATCGAGTCCCTCGCTGACGCCAGAGCTCTTGCCAGCCTGCTGGCACTTCCGCGCCGCCGTCGTCCTTGCGGTCAGGGCCGATGCTGTACACAACGTAGCCATTCTCAAGTTTCCCATAGCGGATGGGATTGCCATCGAAAGGGTCCTGGGGGAGCTCCGGCAGGTATTCGGGCACGAGCTCGGCCAGTCCGTCCGGAATCCGGCCGTTGCCCAGGCGGTAGCGCTCCACCGCGAGGGCCGTCCGGGCCGTGCGAAGCAGGGCGAAGGATTCGACATGCAGTTCGGCAGCCCTTGGCGCTGCCGGCAAGAGAGAGTGCGCAAGTCCGTAGGCGAACGGTACAGTCTCAAATCGGCTTTCGACCGCCTGCATTTCATCGAGCATACCGGGCAACGAATCGTTCTCGCTTGCCTTGATGTCCGTACGCACGAGCTGGAGGTGCCTCAGGTGATTGAGGTCGTAAAGCCCGGAGGCTCCTAACGCCCACCAGGTAACGCTTTCCTTGGCGCGCTCAAAGAAGCCCGTGGAATAGGACCTGAATACCTCGGAGTCGGTGGCGAAGTAGTGGGAGATTTTGCAGAGGTCGCCGGCCAGACCGCGGTTCAGTGCCTCGGGGTCTTCCGCTTCCTCAAGGGCGCTCATCAACTCCTCGAGCTGGGCGTCCGTCAGGGATACCCGGTTCACGACGATCTCAAGCCCCTGGATGCAGATGGTTCTGATGCTGAAGCGAACGAGTTAGGACAGAAGGCGTGGTTCCTTTGCGAGTGACTCAGCCGCTCCCAGTGCAATTCTCACACCTCGTGCTGCGCGATCTGCTTCGCTGAGCTCTGCACGATAGACTGCATCGAGCATGGAAAGCTGCGCCAGCCCGCGCAATGTGCTGAGATGAGATCCACAGCCCGCAACGAACCAGTCAGGAGCCTCTGCGGGGTAGCGGGATCGATTCATACCACGGGTTCGGTCAAGAAGCGCGAGAGCCGTCCTATGGGCCACTAGAAGCGCGGCCGGAAAGCCGGATTTTTGAGCCCCGGGATCATCAGCCCTGGACGCTTTAACCCAGGGGCGGCAGTCAACACCGTCTGCGCTACGAGCG
>CAZXDF010000157.1:0-11057 GCA_964639345.1 uncultured candidatus Brocadiaceae bacterium
CCGAGGACCAGGTGGAAAGAACCGTAAAGGAAACCATTGAGCTGGCGGCCCCGGACGGGGGCTACATCATCTCATCGTCGAACTCCATTCATCCCGGGTGCAGGCCCGAGAACTACATTGCGATGTTGAAAGCGGCGCGCAAGTACGGGGCCTACGGCGGCTGAGGGCGGGGAAGCCGCTCCAATCTGAAGAGGACCGGCCTGAAACCGTCCGTGCAGCAGGTCACGTATTGCCCGGGCTCGACCCCTCTGAAGTTCCCGCCGCGGGCGAGCGTCATCACGTACTTCTGTATATCGCACCACGCCCAGGTGCAGAAACCTTCCGGCATCTCCGCCCCCTCGGACACAAACGCCTGGCCTTCCTCAAACTTCCCACAGGGAGGCCAGACGTGATCGCAGCTCTCGGCGATCAAGTCCTCGTGCCACAACCGACGAACGACGGTTATCCTGACGCCGGCATTCATCCTGCAGCCTCTCTTTGCGGGCTGGCCCGACGCTACTGCCCCTCCGGCAGCCGATGCCCCATCCTCGCCAGCAGTTCCTGCCTGGGCATCTCTGCGGCCTCGAGATCGTGGTCGCTGATCGCAAGGTAACGCTCCACTCCCGCATTGGCGCGCACCCAGTGCTCGGCGTATCCGGTGCGGGCCATCCACCCGGCAAAGCCCGTGCCGATGTCGATTCGCTTCCGGGCGAACTCCGCCGTGTGCGCCTGCGTGGCAAACAGCATCTCGGCCTTCACGCGATTGGCCGCCTGGTCGCCGATGTCCACGGACAGGTCGGCATCCTCGATGTGGAAGTCGACGCCCGTGTAATAGACGGCGGCCACATGGTGGGGGGTGCGCTGCGTCTGCGCGTCGGCCGTGCCTGCCCTCACCATTGCATTGTGCACGGCCAGCGCCGCCTCGACGTGGTCGTCGGGCCTGAGGCTCGAATACCCGTGCCGCAAGCGCGCGGTCGGCGGATGAGTCAACACCAGCTGAGGGCGCACTTCGTAGATGATCTCGGCCAGGGCCACGGTGACCTCCTCCGTGGCCTCGAACGGGATGTCCGGGAAGGGGAGAACGCGCACATCCTCGACCCCGAATATCTTACACACCTCGGCCATCTCGTGGGCCTTCTGCTCGCCGTAGGTCTCCGCCGACAGGATGGCCTCCAGGTTGCGTTCCGCCGGCGGCTTGCGCAACTCGTCGTGGAGCCTCTCGCGGTGAATCCTCTCGCCGCCGGTTGCCGAGACGGCGGTCACGGAATCACCGCGTTCCACGTGGTGGGCCAGCGTCCCGCACATGTGGGTAATGTCGTGCGGGTGCGCCACCACCGCCAAAAGGCTCAGCTTGCGGTCAGGCCCGGTTTGCGGCATCTGATCGACCTCCTTCTTCTTGGTTTGTTCGCTCCCTGCGTTCTTGATCCCTGCGACAAGAAACATCCTGTTGGCTTTCCGACATGCCCGCAGCTGGTGTGCCACGGACCAAGCCGCCAGGCTTGTCCGTGCGTTCCACAGAGCCCTCAGGCACGGGCAAGGCTTCGCCTCCGCCCGTGGCACCCGTAGGGTTTCTCTTGCGCGATTTTCGCTACTTGCCGCCCGCTCATGCCGTGCTCGGCTCCGTCGCGCTCGGGGGATTCTCACCTATCTGCGCGGCGGAGACCACCCGTTTCAGCTCGTCGAAGTTCGTCCTTATCGCCCGAATCCAGTGCGAATCCGCCACCGTCATCACGAAGGTCCGGATGTCCTCCTCGACTCCCTTACCCGGCGGCGGAGACTCCGGCCAGATCATGTGCCCCGCCCCCCCGAGGCAGACCTGCATCGTGATCGCGTCGAGCTCCAGGCTGATCGGGCGCTTGTCAAACCACCGGTCCGTCAGGCGCGCCTGGAACATGGCGGCGCTCGTAAAGTTGTGGCACTCAAACACCCACGCCTCGACGTCGGTGCCTTCGAAAGGAATCGTTTCCCAACGCCTGGGCTCGTAGAGGAAGCGCGTGTCGTAGACCGTCATTTCGAAAACCATCCTTGGCGGCTTTTTCAAACCCAGGTCCTCCGCGAAGGCCCCGGAGTAGCCGGACGCGCATCCCTCGAAGGTCTCTCCCCATATCTCCGAGGTCACGGTGGCGGCATCGAACTCGAGGTTGAACTTCTCCATGTGATCGCGAATGCACTGGGTGAGCAGGTGGATGTATTCTCGCCTCTCGCCACTCTCTGGCGGGTCCACGTAGACGTAGCAGGCGTTCGGCTCACCCAGCTTCTCCCTGGCCGCCTCCAACAGGTCGAGTGGTCCGCAGAGCTGCAGGAACAGGACCGACTGGTCCTGGCGGCCGAGCGCGTCGAGCCACCGCTGCTTCACCTTCTTTTCCAGTTCGACATAGACTCCCAGGTTACGCTTGCGAACGATCTCCGGCGGAACCGACTCGAACGCACCCGAGTGGATCAGGAATATCAGGTGGTCGATCTTCATTCTCCCGTGTTCCTTACCTCCAGGATGCGGCGCGGTCCCTGGGTCAGACCGCCTGATCGCCCACGCGCTCGAGCCAGTCGTAGAAACACCGGTTGGCCTCCCAGTCGAGGTCCATCATGCACGTGCCGACCATGCAAAGGCCCGTTACCTTCTGCTCCACCACAAGCCTTTCCGCCAGGTCAAGATGGCGCTGCATCAGTTCGCGGGAGACAAGCTTTTCGTTCCCGAAATCGTACAGGTAGAGGCACAACAACATCGGCTTGCCGCCGCTCAGGTCCGCCAACCGATCGACATCCGCCGGCACGGCGTCGATCTGATCGGAGTGCCACAGGGGCACCAGGAAGTACGCGAAATACGGCAGCAGCGCCGGAAGCTCCGGGTATTCCAGGCTCAGCGTGTAGACGGTGGCGCCAAACGCAAGTTGCGGGGTTCCCACCACATTCGCGAACTGTATCCGCGCGATGTCCTCGGGTTTGACGCCGGCGGCGATGCTGCCGGTGCTGAAGTCGTCGGTGTGGAAGGCTTCGATCCTCGTGTCAGCGGCCGCCATCTCCTTTGCCCCACGAAACGCCCCCATGAATCGCTCGAAGTCCAGGGCCAGCCCGTCGCCTCCCGGCCCGTGAACGGCGGACTTGCAGATGATCCTCTCGGCGGATGGCATGGCTTCAAGGGATGTCCGGTCGATGGGCAGTCCCCCGGCCATGATGACGTTTCGGACGCCCGTCCTCTGGATGGCATCCTCCACGGTCATGGTCGACCGTCCGAGGCCAAGCTTTCCATAACTGTCCCCTGCCTGGAGCGCATTGACCTTCATTCCCCACAACCAGACGCGATCCCTGATGTTCTGCGTGCTCATCTCGACTCCCAATTTGGCGTGCATCCTTCAGGCGCAGTCCCGACGACTTGCCCAGTGCCACAAGTGAAGCGGCCACCATTGTGACAGTGCGGCCGCGGCAGGTCAATGTTCTTGCACCGGTGACTTGACCGTTGCTGATCCGGGCTCTCTGGTGTGGCTCCCGGGACGCCCGACCGGCGACTGCGCCAGTCTGACGGCGGGTCAGCGCAATATCCCTCGACCCTCCGGCGGCCGCCCCCCTCTCGAACCGAAGCGCCGCGTTCGAGAGCGATCCGGCACCTGGGATCAGCGCCAAAAAAAAGGCTTGACAGGCTCGAATGCTCGCTGTACGCTTGCAGCGCATCAGCAGGGGGCAAGTGCGCATACTGAACAGTGATGCTCCGGGTTGAATTCCGCCAACTTCGACCGGCCGGAGGGCGCTTAGCACCCTTGCGTGCCGGGCGGCTGTTGCACGCCGGTTTGGAAAGCAGGCAGTGACAGCAGGCGTGACCGAGTGGATGGCCGCGCGCGCGCCGGATGCTGAAGCGCTGGACGCGGCCAAGAAACTTTTCGGACTGCAGGATCTTGTTTGCGATGGGGTTGCCGGTTGGGTAGCATAAACGGATTAGATGCCCCCGCAGTGGATCAGGGGGATAGTTATGCCCCTGTGTGTTTAAGGGGCGGATATTGGCTCAGTCCAAGACCGAGCAGCCAAACAGGCGCGTCAGTGAGGCCGTGGCCGCCGGGTGGAGCAGAAGCGGAAGGGACTGGTTCCGAAGGACATTTCATCACGCCCTGCTGGGGAGGCCAGAGTTGAGGACACATGTTTGCGCGCTAATCGGAGGGATGGCGTTGCTGGGTTTGCTCTGCGCTGGCTGCGCCAGTGTAGAGGCCCAGAGGGTGCATACGTTCAAGGCGACGGGGGTGGCTATCATCGAAGAGCCGGAGCGCGCCATAGGCGTACCCGCCGTCGATTGGGATACCATTGTTGAGGGCACCGGCATCGGCCTGCCTGCAGCGAACGTGGTTACTGCCCTCGAAATGAGGCTGACTGCCTTGCTGGCCGCCAAGTACAGTGCGCTGGCTGACCTGGCCGAGAACCTTCGGGGCATGCAGGTCGCCAGGCAATCCGAGGTGCGGGAGTTCAGGTTGATCAAGCTTGCGATCGCGGTAGAGACTCAAGGCTTTCTCGAGGGCGTCAAGATCGTCGAGAGCGCTTACGACGAGGCCACTGAGGTAGCCGAGGTCACGGTGCAGATCGGGCTCGACCCGGAAGGCGAGATCATTCAGCAGAGGCTGCTGCCTATCGCACCTCTGTCCCTCGCCGCGCGCAGGGCGCGCGCGGAAGCTGCCGCCCGAATCGATGCGTCGGCCTCCTTGTTGGAACAGGTCGGTGAAGTCCACGTGGGGCAGGTGGTGCGGGTGAAGGATCTGATCCTGCACAGTCAGAGGGCGTGGGCCGCCGTGGACGGGATGATAAGGGGCGCGAAGTTCTCCAGGCCAACCTGGCCGACGCGCGAGAAGTGCGTTGTCGAGGTCACGCTGGAGATCCCGGATGAGGAGTTCAATCGCCTGCGGTCGGCGGCGGGTGTGCCGCCCAGGTGAGCAGCCAGCCTTTTGGTGGCGTTACAGGAGCCCAGCGTGGTTGCGGCGTGTGCCTCGGGACGCCATGTCTTCACGGATGGGACGCGAGCAATGATCCCAGAAAGGAGGTGGCAGAGGGGTAATATCAAGCGGTAGGGTTTTCGCTTTCGTTTCTGGTTAGTGGAAAGAGGTCGTCGGGGGGCTGTGTTTCCCCCAGCCGCGAGTTTTCATCCTAAGTGAAAGGTTACATAGATGAGGGCCAAACTTGCTCTGACGTTTGCTGCACTGCTGGCGATTTCCCTCGTGGGTTGTGCATCCGCACCGACGATCGCAGGCGCGGATTCCGCGGACGGCGCGATTGTCTTCAGCGCCACCGGCAAGTCGATTGTTGACGAAGTGGGCGACCCTTATGCCTTGATCACGGCGGAGGCTGCTGCGGGCACAACCGCCAGAGCCAATCTGCTCGGCAAGATCAAGGGCGTTAGCCTGTCCCAGGGCGTCAGCGTCGGCGACATGCTCTTTGAGAGCCAGGAAGCCGAGGCCGCCGTTGCGGGCTGGCTCGCCCGTGCGACCGTTACCTTCGCCCTGGCGGAAGAACGTCGAGGGGACCCGGATCCGACCATCACCGCGACAGCCACGCTCACGCTCAGTGCTGATGAGTTCGCGAGTCTTGAGCTGTACGCCGACTAGTCGGAGATCGACCATCGGACGGGGAGAACGTCGGCTACTCCGGCGCTCTCCCCGTCTCTTCTGTCTACGGTAGTGTTGTGCTATGGGCAAGCGTTTACCGGACTTGAAACGGCTTCTCCTGCCGGCAGCGGGGGTCTTGGTCATTTGCGTCTGTCGCCTTGCGCTCGCAGGCGCCGAGCAACCGGGTCCCAAGTCGCCCCCTGCGCCGCAGACCGTGGCGGTCGAGGCCATCGGCCTGGCCACCATGAAGGGAGGCGAGACGGTCGAGCAAGCCCACCGCGAGGCGCTCCTTGACGCGCGTCGTAACGCCCTTGTCCAAGCGCACATCGTTCTCGACGCGCAGACGCGGCTGAGAAACATGCGCATCGAGGAGAGGCTGGTGCGCTCGCAGGCGACGGGATACGTCGAGCAGATGCACGTGCGCGAGGCGGGCATCGTGCCCGATAGCGACCCGCCGGTCTATCGGGTCAAGGTCATGGCCATGGTGCGTCCTCTGGAGGGCTTTTCCCTCCATCCCGCGCACTCCGGCCCGGACCAGTGGCAGCCCGTCGTGGAGTTGGCGCTCACGTCGGACCTGCCCCCCGAAGCTGAACGGGATTTCAGCGCCTCGCTAGAGAAGGCCCTGCGTCGCTGCGGCATTGTGGTGGTTCCGGCCGGCCCGCTGCGTGCCGGCCTGGTCCTCGAGGTGAGACTCTTACGGGCGGTCGGCGCGAGGGACCAAACGGACAGGGTTGACTGGGAGATGGGGTATGGAGAGGCGCCCGGAGCGAAGGCTGCAAAAACGCCCGGCCCCGTCAGCGGCCGCTGGCACACCAGTGAGGCCATAGTTGCCTCTTCCGAGTCATGGGAACGTCTGGCCGCGTTGTGGGGCCAGGACGCCGTCCGCCTTTGGGCGAGGCCCCGGTCCACAACGGTCGTCTTTCTCGATGCCAGGGAAGCCGACATCGTCGCGCTTAGTCGGGCCTTCGGGCCGGCTGCGAGCGTCCACGTGCGTAAGGAAACGGATTCACCCAAGCTCGTGGCGGAATTGCCGCTCGCGGGCGATCCCGTGCAAGCCCTGCAACCCGTCTTGAGGGAAGCCGGCCTTGCAGGAAGAGGCGAGCCCGTCCTAGCGGATATGACGTATCTCGTCTTGCGACTCTCACCTGCCGGTGGGTCCGCTTCAACCGACCCGCTGATTCAGGCGCCTGCCGAAGCCGCACCTGACCCCGCCGAGTAGGCCGTGCCCCCCTACTCGCCCCGGGGCGGTGCCTCGCTGCCGAACTCCTGCTTCCCGTGGACGACCCCGCAATGCGGGCAGCGGATGCGCTCCTCTTTGAAACCCGGCGGAATCTTAAGCACCGTGCCGCACGCGCAGGCGAGGAACAGATAGCTGCTCAGCCGCCAGAAGAAATCGTTCACCTCGCGGGCGCGTTCACGAGCGGCCTCCTTGCGTTCGGGCGCGCGCTTGCTCAACGGCTTTGCCCCGGCCGCGGCGGACGCCGGCAATACCGCGCGACCGCGCACGCGGCCACATGCCTTGTCGTAGTCCGCCATGGAAGCGCCCCCCATGGAGCGCAGGATGCGGGCGCGCTCCGAAATCGGGGGATGGGTGCTCGAAAGGTCGGCCGCCTTGAGGCCCGCGCGCTTCAGCGGATTGATGATGTAAAGCGGGGAGGTGGCTCGCGTGGCGCGCCGGAGCTTCTTAGGTGAGGCGGCCAGCTTCTCCAGCGCCGAGGCCAGGCCCTCCGGGTAGCGGGTGAAGGACGCTGATGAGGCGTCGGCCAGGTACTCGCGGCGCCTCGAGATGGCATAGTAGATGAACTGCGCTACAATCGGCCCGAGGATCATCAACCCCAGCGCCACAACGACGATGATGAGCTGAGCACTTCCGCCGCTCCCGCCGCTGCTCCGCCGCCGCGACTTGGACCGCCCCCCGCCGGTGAGCCACATGGCGCGCACGCCGACGTCGGCCAGGATAACGATCGACCCCACCATCACGCCGGCCATGAGCATCAGCAGGGTGTCGCGATTCCTGATGTGGCCTATCTCGTGAGCCATGACGCCCTGGAGCTCGTCCCGGGTGCACATGGTCAGCAGGCCGCTGGTTACCGCCACAGCCGAGTGATCCGGGTCACGCCCCGTCGCGAAAGCATTGGGCGCCGGATCGTCGATCACGTAGACATCGGGCATCTTGCCCAGCCCCGAGGCGATTGTCATCTCCTCGACCACGTTGTGAAGCATGGGCAGATCCTTCTTCTCGATCTTCCGCGCGCCGGCGACGGACAGGAAGATGTTGTCGCCCCCGTAGTAGCTGATCGTCAGCAGCAGCACCCACAGCACCAGCGCCCCGGCCAGCCCGATCAGGCCGGCGCCGCGCTGAATGGCCTCGGCACCGAAGTAGCCCACGGCGAAGAGCACCGCCGCCATCCCGGCGACGAGCACCACAGACTTGCGCCTGTTCGATCTAATCTGCTCCCACATGCTCCGCCCGGCCCGCCTTTACGAGAAACTCACCTTCACGACCTCACGCTCTTCGGGCTCGGTGATCTCGAAGAACTCCGCCTGCTTGAAGCCGAACATGCCCGCCACAACGTTGGACGGAAACATCTGGGTCTTGTTGTTGAACCGCATCACCGACTCGTTGTAGTACTGGCGGGCGAAGCCTATCTTGTTCTCGGTCGAGGTCAACTCCTCCTGCAGGGCCAGGAAGTTCTGATTGGCCTCCAGGTCCGGATAGGACTCGACGACCGCGAACAGCCGGCCCAGGGCGGCGCTGAGTCCGCCTTCGGCCAGGCCGCGTTCGCCAGCGCCCCCGGTGGCGCCGGCGGCCGCCGCGCGCGCCTGCGTGACGCTTTCGAGCGTCTCGCGCTCGTGCGTCATGTAGCCCTTGGCCGTCTCCACGAGGTTGGGGATGAGATTGTGCCGCCGCTTGAGCTGCACGTCGATCTGCGACCACGCCTCCTTCACCGCGTTTCGCAGGCGCACAAGCCCGTTGTAAATCCCTATCAGAGCCAGCGCGATCAGCACCACCAGCACAACTGCGACTATCACGACGACCGTTCCCATGCTATGTTCCCTCCTTGCGATCGGGTTCCTTCGGTGCGCCCAGCACGCGCCCCATGAACTTCACCGCCCTGCCCGGGGCCTCGGGGAGATTGTCCGCGATCTGCTCGGCGAGTTCCCACACCTCCGCCTCATCGAACCAGAGCCCGTCGCCCCGAGGGCAGGCGTCGATGAGCACCCCGCCTTCGCCGCCGAGGTGAATCTTGCGCATCTTCTTGCGGCAGATCGGGCAGCGACGCAGGGCCTCCTTCGTCTCCGCCCCCGGCAGGGAAGCCAACTCCTCTGGCAGCGCGGCGCGCGCCCCGGGTCCCATGCCCTCCATGAGCAGGCCCAGCTCGTCCCGGTCGAACCACGTGCCGCCGCATTCGGCGCAATGGTCCAGCTCCACCCCCTCATGCTCCACCACCATCATCGGCGCTCTCTTGCACTTCGGACAGTTCATACGCGAGCCGCCTCCCATCACTAGCCGTCGCCCGGCCGGGCCTCTACCTGGGAATCATAGCGCAAACGCCCTCAACAAACCAGTCATACTGCTCGCGTTGACAGGCCGCGTCGGAGCACCTATAATCAGCGCTTTCAGGCGGCGGCGTCATCGCCCCTTCCGCCCTGCTGCGATGTCCCTGTGACCAGGGGAGAGAGAATGATCGTCTTTCCCGCCGTGGATATCCAGGAAGGCCGGTGCGTGAGGCTCCTGCAAGGCCGCCCCGAGGCCAGCACCGAGTACTACGCCAGCCCGGTCGAGGCAGCCCTGCACTGGCAGGCCGAGGGAGCCGAGGCACTGCACGTCGTGGACCTGGACGGCACACTGAGCGAGTCGACCGAGAACTGGCCCCACCTGGCCGAGATACTGGGCAGCCTTGAGAGCCCAGTCGAGGTCGCCGGGGGCCTGCGGGACCGGGCCGCCGTCGACCGGGTCATGGCGGCCGGCGCGGCACGCGCGGTGATAGGGACCCGCGCCGCCGAGGATCCGGACTGGGCTCGCGAGGTGTGCCGAGCGGTGCCGGGCCGCATCGTCATCGCCGTCGACGCCCTGGAAGGCGAGGTGGTGGTGCGCGGATGGCGGGAAGGTTCCGGGGTGACGGTGACGGATCTGGCGCAGCGCCTGGAGGAGGCCGGCCCCGCCGCGTTTCTGTATACGGACGTGGCGCGCGACGGCATGCTGACGCGCCCGCATTTTGAGGGCGTCCGCTCGCTGCTGGAGGCCACGACGGTGCCCGTCATCGCATCGGGCGGGGTCGCCAAGCTCGACGACATCCGCCGCCTGGGAGAGTGCGGCGCCGACGCCGTCATCGTGGGCAAGGCCCTGTACGAGAACCGTTTCGAGCTGGCCGAGGCCCTGGCGATCGCGCAGTGCTATTCGTCGCGCCTTGTGCCGCGGCCGGAGTGAGAGTCGCCGAAGCGCGGCGAGGAGAATACGTGCACGCAGATGGGTCGCTAATGGTCTGCTTGAGTTGGAGGTCGTGAATGGCAAAGCGGAGCGTTTCGGAAACGAGAAACATCGCGCTGCTCGGACACGGGGGCGCCGGCAAGACCACGTTCGGCGACAATGCCCTGCACGCGGCGGGCGCTGCGAATCGGGCGGGCAGTGTGGACGATGGCACGTCGCTGAGCGACTACGACGCGGAGGAGAAAGAACGGAAGTTCTCCCTCGAGAGCGCCGTCTTCAACTTCGAGTATGAGGGCCGCACGTTCAACCTCATCGATACCCCCGGCTACCCGGACTTCAGCGGCGCCGCCATGGCGGTCATTCCGGCGGTGGAGACCGCCGTCATCGCCGTCAGCGCAGCGGACGGCTTGCAGCTCAACACCCGCCGCATGTGGGAAGCTGCCGGCAGGGCCGGCGTGGCCCGCATCCTACTGATCGCGCGGCTGGATGCCGAGAACGTCCAGTTCGAGCGCATCTTGGCCGAGATCACCGAGTCCTTCGGCAGCCACTGCGTGCCGGTGCTGCTGCCGGTTGGGCTGGGCGGGAACTGCACGGGTGTTGTGAACCTGCTGGGGGCCGATGGCGCGCCGGACGGCGTGGTGGGTGACTTCGAGACGCTGCGGGATTCGCTGCGCGAGGCGATCATCGAGTGTGACGACGCCCTGATGGAGCGGTATTTCGAGGGAGAGGAGATCAGCCCGGAGGAGGTCAACTCGACGCTGGAGACCGCCATCGCCAGTGGCAAGATCGTGCCCATACTTTGCTGCGCGGCCGAGAAGAAGATCGGCGTCAAGGAAGCGCTCGCCTTCCTGGCCGAGTGCGCGCCCAGCCCCGAGGATGGCCCCAAGCGGGCGGCCACCAACGGGGAGGGGGCCGAGGTCGAGCTTGCGCCCGACGCGGCGGCGGAGCCCTGCGCGCGCGTCTTCAAGAGCGTCACGGACCCCCATGTGGGCAAGCTGGCCTTCCTCCGCCTTTTCAGCGGCTCTCTGGACGCGACATCGAGCGTGAAGATGACGCGGACCGGCAAGCCG
>CAZXDF010000158.1:0-2969 GCA_964639345.1 uncultured candidatus Brocadiaceae bacterium
CAGTCTCTCAGGATGCTCGGCACGTCCCCCGTCACGATCCTCTGCGCCAGGCCCTCGACGATGGCCGTCTTGCCTACGCCGGCCTCGCCCAGCAGGACGGGGTTGTTCTTCTTGCGGCGGCAGAGCACCTGTATGATGCGCTCGATCTCCTTCTCGCGGCCGATCACGGGGTCGAGCTCGTCGGTCTTCGCCTGCTCGGTCATGTCCCGGCCGAAGGAATCCAGCGCGGGCGTCTTGCTCTTGGAACTGCCCTTGCGCTCCCCGGCGCTCTCCCCCTCTTCCTCCCCGCCCAGTTCGGGCCCGAGCAGCTCCGTAAGCTCTTCGGACACATCCTCGGCATCCACGCCCACGCTCTCAAGCACCTGGGCCGCCAGCCCGTCGCTCTCACGCAGGAGCCCGAGCAGGATGTGCTCGGTGCCGACGTAGTTCTGTCCGTGCCGCTTGGCCTCCTCGATGGCATATTCCAGGGCCCGCCGTGCCGGCGGCGCGAACGGGAAGTGCCGGCCGCCGGACGCGGCGTCGGCGCTGCGCTTGATGCGCTTCTCGACCTCCAGGCGAACTCGCTTCGGGTTGACGTCGAGGCGCTGCAAGATCGTATACGCCATCCCCGTGCCTTCCCGCAGAACGCCCAGCAGCAGGTGCTCGGTGCTGATGTACTCCTGCCCGAGTCTCTGCGCTTCCTGCTTGGCGTAGTTGGTGACCTTCTTGGCCTTTTCGGTAAATCTATCGTACATCTTCTGTCTCCTCGTCCTCGCCGCCCGGTTCGGGCCCGAGCAGTTCCTTCAGCCTCTCCTGCACGTCTTCCGGCTTGACGCCCAGGCCTTCCAGAACGCGCGCTGCGACACGCGCCACTCTTCCGTCAGCAGAAAGTGCTCCGGTGCAGCACGGAGCGTCAGTTCGCCGAAAGTCTCTCACGCACGTAGCCGGCGCGCACTTCGTCCCTTTGCAGGCTTTCCAGAACCTTTCCTTCCATTGTCTGCAAATGGGCGGGCAATGTCAACAGAAGGAGCTCGTTCAGGGTCTCCATCGCAACCCCTTTGAGCAGGCCCATCTGCACTCCCAGGCGCACCTGGCTGAGCAGGTGCAGGGCCTCTTCGCTCGAGACCGACACCGTCGACCTGAGCATCTCCAGCGCCCGCTCGATGCGGCCCTGCAACTCGGCGCGATGCCGCCCCAGCAAGTTCTCCCGCGCGCCTCTCTCCAGCTCCAGCACCTGCGAGGCCGCCTGGTTCACCTCCGCCAGGATATCCCCTTCCGAAACGCCGAGGCTGACCTGATTCGATATCTGATACAAGTCCGCCGAGGCGTGCGTGCCTTCGCCGTAGAGGCCGCGTACCGCCAGATTCTGGCACTGGGCCAGCTCGATGACCTTCTCCATCTCCCGCGCCATAACCAAGGCCGGCAGGTGCACCATCACGCTCGCCCTCATCCCCGTGCCCAGGTTGCTGGGGCAGGCGGTGAGGTACCCGTAGCGGGCCGAGAAGGCGAAGGGTATCGCGTCGCCCAGAATGTCGTCCACGCGGTCGACCTCCCGCCACGCCTCCTCGAGCCGGAGGCCCCCGCCGATCAACTGGATCCGCAGGTGATCCTCCTCGTTGACCATCATGCTCAACCGCTCCCGGGGGCAGAAAGCCACCCCCCTGACCCAACTGGCCGCCGCGTGGTCCTTCGCAATCAGATGGCGCTCCACCAACAGTTGTCCGAGCAGGGGGTCGATCTGATCCAGCCGGCAGTAGGTGAGCTCGCCCCCGAACTCGCACGACGTGATCTTGTCGCGCAGAAGCTCCTCGATCCGCGCGATCTCCTGCTCGTCCGACCTGGTCAGGAACGCGTGGCCGGCGATGTTCCTGGCCAGCCGGACGCGGCTGCTGATGACGACATCGCCCTCTGGCCCCCCCCGAAGCCACTCGCCGACCCTATTCTTCAGACTTTCCAGCACCTTCTTGCTCCAGCTTATGCATCTTGTCGCGAAGCCGGGCTGCTTCGCGAAAATTCTCGGCCTCTACGGCCCTCCCCAACTCCTGCCGCAACACCTCGAGCCTCACCGTCGATCCATCGCGCCGGGCAAGGCCTCTCGGAACCTTCCCGACGTGACGGTTCGCATGATGAATGCGCTCCAGCAGATCGTCCAGCGGCTCCTTGAATGCCTCGTAGTCGTGCGGGCAGCCCAGCCGCAGCGCCTGCCGGAACTCCAGGTAGCTGATCCCGCACTCCGGGCATTCCTTCACCGCCAGCTTCTCAAGCTCCGGCGCAATGGCGCCGATCAGATGCGCCACCAGACTCTCATCAGACAACAGAGGGGGCACGCCCTCGCGCTGGTTGTAGCACTCTTCGCAGAGATGTGCCAGCACCGGGCCGCCGCCGCCGAATTCAGTGTAACTGATTGTGGCCCTGTTCTTCCCGCACTCCTGGCAGGTTCTTTCCTCTCCGTCATCGGGCATCTCGCACACCTCTTGTTTGCGCTAGCGTTCTGACGGGGCTCCGCCGGGGATGTAGGTGGCGGCGCATTTCTCGGACTCCCAGCACATGACCCGCTGCACCCTCACGCCTCCCGGCGCCTTGCCGCTCAGCGCGTCCGCTATGTGGCGGGCGACCTGCTCGGCCGAAGGGTTGACCTCGTCGAAAGGCTCAAGCTCGTTCAGGTACCCGTGGTCGAGCCGATCAACCACCTCGCCCACGAGTCTCTTGGCCTCCCTGAAGTCGACCAACATCCCGAGGCCGTTCAGGTCCTCGCCGGCGAGCACCACCTGCACGCGGTAGTTGTGGCCGTGCAGCTTCTCGCACTCGCCCTTGTAGCCGCGCAGACTGTGCGCCGCCGCGAACGTCATCTCTACCGTCACCTCATACACTATGAATCGTCCGTTCCAGGCGGAACTGTAGGCCGGCTTGAGGCGAGGCGCCGAATCTCGGCGTTCCCCGCTCCCAAGGCACTGTTGCAAAACCCCATCCTGGCTTCGGCCGGCTGCGAG
>CAZXDF010000159.1:0-5354 GCA_964639345.1 uncultured candidatus Brocadiaceae bacterium
ATGGCGTTATCGTAGGTGACGATGGGCTCGAACCAGATCCAGTCGGGGCGGCTCTGCGCCCGGAAGCATCCCAGGTTCTTGTCGGCCATGGCGTCTATCTTGTTCTCTATGTCGTGCGCCTCGGGATAGCGTTGGAGGTAATAGTAGAGGCCCAGAATCGTGTAGGCCCGCGCCCTCGCGCTCAACACGAGCAGCACGCTGTGGCGGCTGATGGACTCCTCGAACAGCTCCGTGGCCAGGCGGGCGAGGGCCACCGGGCCCCGATGCACCACATAACCCAGGCCCCACAAGGCCCGGCCGAGGCAATCGTCGCTGCCCACCTCCTCCAGGAACCGGCGGTCGTAGCCCATGAAGTTGCGGAACAGGCCGTCCTCGCGCTGCGCGTACTGGATGAAGCTCAGGTAGACGTTCAGCAGCCGCTCGTCATCCTCGCGGCGGAACAGGTTGTGGAACTTCGTGGCCACAAGCAACGCGCGGGCGTTGTCGTCGGTGGTGTAGCCGTGGTGGCGGTTGGGCACGTTGTGGCGCGCGTGTTGCAGGATGCCGGTGTCGTCCGTCATGCGCACGAGATGCTCCAGCCGGGGCCTGGGCAGCCCGGTGATGGGCAGGAGCCGGCGCATGGACGCATCCAGCGTCCCGGCCCTCACCCGCGCGGTGCTCATCGCCTCCCGGAAGGTGCCGACGTACCGGCGGCCGACCTCCCGCCACACCATCGGCCTGGAGTGCTCGTATGCGTTCGCCCTCATCTCGCGCATGCGGCCGGGGTCCCTGAGGATGCCCAGCAGCCCGTCGGAGATTGCCTCGGGGTCCTTGAAATCCACGAGCGCGCCGCGCCCGTCGGCCAGTAGCTCCTCGGCGTGCCAGTACCGGGTGGAGACGATGGGCTTGCCGGCGCCGAGCGCGTAGGCCAGGGTGCCGCTTGTGATCTGCTCCCGGTTCAGGTAGGGGGTCACGTAGATGTCGGCCGCCTTGAGGAACTCGCACAGCTCCCCCTGTTCCACGAAGCGGCCCACGAACAGCACGTTCTTCTGCAGCCCCAGCTCGCGCGCCAGGCGCTGGAGGCTCAGGCGGTAGCTCTCGCCTTCCTCGGCCACCACGTTCGGGTGCGTGGCGCCCAGCACGATGTAGCAGAGGTTGGGGTATTCCTTCACGATGGGCGGGAGGGCGCGCAGGGCGTACTCGATCCCCTTGCCCTTGCTCAGCAGCCCGAAAGTCAGCACCACCGGCCGGCCCTCCACGCCGAACTGGGCTTTGTAGTGGTCCGGCTCGACCAGGGGCAGCTCGGGCACGCCGTGGGGTATGACGAGTATCTTCTCCGGCGGCGCGGCGTAGACATCACGCAGGAACTCACTGCCCAGCCGGGTCATGACCACCAGGCGCTGGCTCAGCACGATGAGCTCCTTCATCACCTCCCGCTGGCCGGGCGAGGGCGCGTCGAGGATCGTGTGGCAGGTGGTGATGATCGGGCAGCGCAGCTCCCGCAGCAGGTCCAGCACATAGGCCCCGTCGGCGCCCCCGAACAGGCCGAACTCGTGCTGCAGGCTCACGGCGCGCACGTTGTTGAAGTTCAGGAATTCGGCGGCCTCGACGTAGTTGACCCGGTTGCCTTCGTCGATGCGGTGGCGCACGAGTTCGGGATAGTCGTAGTCCGCCCTGGGATCGTCCACGGCGGCGATCAACATGCGCAGCCGCCCCCCGGTGTGTGGCGCGCAAGCGCTGACGAGGCTGTTGCAGAACGTTCCTATGCCGCACTGGCGGGGTGGGAACGTGCTGATGAACGCGATCCCGTCCTGTAGTTCGGTCGCCGCCAAGCCGCCCGCACCCTCCTCCTGATCCCGCCAGAGTCCAGGGACAACGCACGCATCCCCGGCCCGCCCATTATAGCCCGTCGGCCCGCCGACACGCAATAACGGGGGCGGCCCTCTTTGCGCTCGATGGGGGCCGAAAACGATGCTTGACAGCCGCCTCTTGGCCCCCGACAATAGCGCCGTGGGGCGTCCGGTGCGGCCCTGGCACGGGCCTCGGCGGCGCAGGAGGTGAAAGCCCCCGAGGACCTCCATCCGCCGGGGACCATGTTCTTCCTGTCGGTGAAGAACCCGGAGGGTTCGGCGGCCCTCCGCGACTCGGCGCTTCACAAGATCGCCAGTGAACCGGAGATGAAGGCCTTCATCGCACACGTCCAGGACGTCTGCCGCTCGCTGCTGGAGGCCTACGGGGACGAGATGCCCGTGGACTTTGAGTTCGCTGCGGAGATATTGGGTCACGAGTTCTCCGTGGCCTACACCGGGATGCACATGACCGAGCGCATGATGCCTGTGCCCGGCATCATGATCTCCTGCACATTCGATCGCGAGCGTAAGGAGTTCGAAGCGGCGCTTGAGCAGATGCTGGCCGGGGCTTTCGGGCCGCAGATGCTCGAGTCCCGGGTGGCGCAGGAGCACAGGGGCGCCCAGATCAAGGCGATGGGGCCGCCGGATAACGCCTTGTACTACACCTTTGTCGGCAAGCGTATGATCGCTGCCTCTCAGCCGGCCGATCTGCGGATGGCCCTCGACCTGGCCGCCGGCGAGGGGGAGCCTCTGTCGGCGCAGGCAACGTTCAAGCACGTCATCGGCAAGGTCGGCGGCCGCGATTGCATGTTGGCGGTCTATGCGGACGTCAAAGGCCTGCTCGGGCAGTTCGGCATGTTCATACCTCCCGAGGCGCAGCCGATGCTTGAGGCCCTGGGGGTGCAGAACATCGTCGCCGCAGGGTTCGGGTCCCGGTTCGCCGACGGCGGCATCCGCGACGCCCTCTACTTCTACGCGCCGGGCGAGCGCGGCGGCTTCCTGACCCCGGCGCCGCAGCCGGTGGACCTTGCGGTGCTGAGCATAGTCCCGAAGAACGCCGAGGTTGCAGCAGTCTGGCGACTGGACCTGGAGCAGGCGTACGGCGCGGTCATCAATCTGCTGCAGAACATCGGGGATGCGGAGTCGGCGGAAGTCCTGGACGCCATCGCCGATTTCGAGCAACAGGCCGGCCTCCGGATCAAGGAGGACCTACTTGCTTCGCTCGGCACGCAGATGCTGTTCTACGCCTCCCCGAACGAGAACGTTCTGATGATCGAATACAAGGACCGCGACGTGCTGGATTCGTCTATCCGCAAGCTGATCGGCCTGGCGGGCGAGCACGTTCGTCTCGGCCAGATACAGTACGGCGGCCGGACGATCCATCACCTCGACTTCGCCCAGTTCCCCATGCCCCTTTCGCCGTCCTACACCTATGGGAAGAGGTTCATCGCCTTCGCCCTCTATCCCCAGACGCTCAAAGGGTTCCTGCGACGCATGCGCGGCGGCGGGTGGGAGTCCATCCGCGACAACCCGGACTTCCAGCGCGTCGCCGCCCGGTACCTGGAGGGCTGCGACGGCCTCTCCCACAGCGACGCCGGCCGCGGACTGGTGGAGTTCTACAACCTGCTGGTCATCGGGGCCCACGCGCTGCACGGGGTGGATCAGGTACCGATCCGCGCCGAGCTGATGCCCCCCGCCTCCGTCGTCGAGGAGCACATGTTCGGCCTGGGCGGCGGCCGGATCAACGACCCTCAGGGGATCCTTTACGAGTCGTTCTCGCCGCTCGGCTCGCTGGGCGGCACGCTGTCGGCGATCGGGCAGATGGTGGGCAGCTACGCGGGCGGCGGGATGATGAATGTGCAGATGACGGCCACGTTGGCCGCGATGCTCATGCCGGCGCTGGCGCGGGCTCGCGGGGAGGCGCGGGGGGCCGGGTGCAAGGGCAACCTGCACAACATCGGGCTCGGCATGGCCATGTACAAGATCGACCATAGTGGCACCATGCCCGAGACGCTGGACGAACTCTATCCCGTCTATCTGGAGACTGTGCAGACCTTTGTCTGCCCGGGTGACAAGAGGCCAATGAACATCGGCGGAGGCATCTCATCCAGCTACCATTTCGTGGGGGCCGTCCCGGGGGCAATACGACGCCCCGACACTATTATCGCCTACGACAAGGCCGGCAACCACCCGGGCAAGCGCAACTGCCTATTTGTGGACGCCCATGTCGAGATGCTCTCAGAGATGGCGTTTCAGGAGAGGTGTCGGGAAAACCTTGAACTGCTCAAGGATGCGACGGGCTGGGGTGAGCTTTCGGAGGAGCGCCGCGCGCAGATCGAGGCCTTCTACTCTGGCGCGCCGGCCGCGACCGGAGAGATGGAGAGGATAGACCACGCGCTGCTGTAGGCGGTGCGGCTACCGATTCGGGGCGGGGCAAAGAAGAATCGGAGCGAAGAAGCTTCCGAAGGCGGTCCAGGAACATTCTTGCTTTTGTTAGGCGTTTTGCGCCGTTCCGAGTCTTGTCAACTCGCGCTCTTTTCCTGGTCCGGTTTGTTCAGAGACTCATTCGCTCCGATCGTATATTATAGTATCGACATGTTTCGGCGATTGGCAAGAGCTATTCCTCAGCCATTTCCCCGGCTTCCGCGAACGGCATAAGCGCCAGGCACGTAACTCATTTGCGAGCACGGGGTTGGCATCAGAACAGGGAGAGGGAGGAAATGGCCCACGCGGCCTATAGTTCCTTGAAGAAATGGACCTGCCGGCCGACCTCTTTGAAGCCCAGCGACGGGTAGAAGTTCAGACCCTTTACGTTCTGCTCGAGGGTCTCAATGCGCACGTAGCGCGCGCCCTTCTCGCGGAAGCGCTCCAGCGAAGCTTCGATGAGGGCCTTGCCCACCCCCTTGCTCTGGAACTCCGGCAGGACCGCCACGTTCGTCACGTGGCCGACGGAACGATGGCGATACAAACGGTTGCATGCGAAGCCGACCACCCGGCTGCCGACCTCTGCCACGAACGCATACTCGGGGTTCCCGGTAAGATCATAGTCCACGGCGTCCCTTTTGAGCTGCTGCCAACCGTCGCTGATCTTGCCGAACTCGTTCTCAATGTTCTCATCCAGCGAGACGCCGCCGAAGCTCCGGGCAGCAATATCCAGCACATCGGCCCTGTCCCGCCGCCGGTACCTGCGCACTTTGATCCCCCTGAGCTTGCCACCATCTTCGCTTGCCATGGCGCGCCTTCTTGCTGAAAGAAGTCTACGCAGGAAGTTCCGCACCCTCGTCCTCCACCGGCGCACGGGCCAGGGGGAACGCCGGGTCTCCCCTCGATGAATAGATTATCGGCTATGGAACTGGCGGTCAAAGGGCCGGCGGCCCACTGGTGCGCTTCCACCAGGAGCCTGCGCCGGGACAACGTGCAGGCCTGGATTGTACGTGGCCCGTGCGGCGGCGTCAAGGCGGCCGCGAGGGCTGTTTCCCCCGGCGAACAGGGGTGCCTGGGCCGGGGATCAACGGTGGAAAGCCC
>CAZXDF010000160.1:0-7161 GCA_964639345.1 uncultured candidatus Brocadiaceae bacterium
ACCGGCTGCGACCGGCGCGTTTCATTGTCGCCCTGTATCGGCATATCTAAGGATATGCCTGCTGCGGGCTCCGCGAACCGCTTGGTCTCGCTCGCTCTCGGGCCGACGACGGACTTCTCAGACAGAGCCTAGTCCAGGTCCGCGCCGGTCGTCCCCATGTTCAGCCTGCCGAACTTCACCCCCCGCATGCTCACCAGCCGGTTACCGATGGCGCGCACCTCCGGGCCCGGCCCGCGCAGAACGGCGACTTCCAGGCAGTTGTGCTCGTCGATGTGCACGTGCAGGGTCGAGACGATTCGGCCTGCGAACTTGCGCTGGGTTTCCATCAGCCGCCGGTCCAGGCCCATGACCTCAGGGTCGTAAACCAGAAAGACAACCCCGAAGGATTCCCCGTCGGCTTCCTCCCACTGCTCGTGGACGAGCTTGTCCCGGATCAGGTCGCGAATGGCCTCGCTGCGGTTCTCGTAGCCCATCTTGCGGATGAGTCCGTCGAACCTGTCCAGAAGGCCGAGGCCGAGCGAGACCCCGAATCTGACCGTTTCCGACATCGTCTGCCCTTCTCCTGCCCTCAGGGCCCGCGCCTGCCGCAGCAAACCATCACTGATTGCGGCAGGCGTTGGGCCGCATCAGAGCGCTTCTTTCACCTCTACGCGAATCAACCTGATGCAGTAATGCGGGTCGCCGCCATGTGAACCACCGCCGACTATCACCTTTTTCGATTCGGGGAGGTCGAAACGGGCCGAGCTCAGGCCGGCGTCGTTCCAGTTCTCGCTGATGCCGGCCTCCCAGGCGTCGCCCCGGACGTGGGTGCCCCAGAGGTTGTCCTTGCGCATGCGCACGGCCGTGCGCGGATACTTCCATTCGAGGGGTTCGGCCTCTATGATCACATAGCACTGGGTGCCGCAGCCGCTGCCGATCACCGTCACGGCCACGATGGGCTCCTCTTCCTCGATCGTAACCGCACCGTACGGGTAAATGTCGAGCTCGGCCCCGTCCGGGTTGAACTCCACGCCGGTGCCCGGACGCCCCAGGTCCACCTGGGCGTTGGGGTAGTTGAACGGCGCCTCGTAGGTGTAGGTCCTGGTCCTGGAGACCTCGCGCGTCTGCGGCGTGTTGTTCTCCGAGAGCGTCCAGACCTCCTGCTCCTTCTCCGTCCACACCTCCCCCTCCGCCCGGTCGGGGTTGCCGGGTATTCGCCATCCCCATCCAGCGTTGAAAGACCCAGGTGTCGAATGAAAAGTTACTTCAACGACCTTCTTGTCCCTTTCCGAGGACATGTGCCAACCTCCCTCTC
Source organism: uncultured candidatus Brocadiaceae bacterium (assembly GCA_964639345.1). Lineage (GTDB taxonomy): Bacteria > Planctomycetota > Brocadiia > SM23-32 > SM23-32 > CAZHPE01. The sequence continues at coordinate 1,295 of CAZXDF010000160.1, forward strand.
CAAACTCAAGCATGTCTGTGACTGGAGTTTCAGCCTGGATCGGCTCTCGATGCCAGGTTCTGCCGCCGGGCGACAGTCCGGCGGATGAGCCTAATGCTAGCGCCCGCCGCACGGCCTGTCAATTGACTCTCACTGCAATGCAGCTCGCAGTGCGTATTCTGAGGGGCCGAGGGAGCCGAAAAACGATCCGAACCGCCGTCTAGGCGCCGTGCCGGCCGCGCCTGAGATTCCTGCGAAGCCGCACCGTGCGCCGACGGCTTGAAATCGTGTGCCGACGCCCCTATAGTGGCGCCGTCGGGAGGACGTCTGGCCGGCCCAGCCTTCCGCGAAACCCCTGAGAGGAGCGATATGGCCACGAAACGCAAGCACACGAGCCGTAAGCCGCCCTACCTTGACTCGACCCTCAGCGCCGAAGCACGGGCGAGGGACCTGCTGGGCCGCATGACGATCGAGCAGAAGATCCGGCAGATGAACATGCACCTGATCCGGTCATTCGTGAAGAACGGCCGTGTTTCGCCGGGTGCGGTGCGGGAGTGCTTCGGCCGGATGAGCATCGGCTGCCTCGAGGACCTGCGGGGCGACCCTAGGCGGAGCGCGGAGGCGGTGAACGCGCTTCAGAAGTACCTGGTCGAAAAGACGCGATTGGGCATCCCGGCGATCATCCTTTCCGAATGCCTCCACGGGCACCAGTCAGGGGGGGCGACCGTCTTCCCGCAGGCCATCGCCCTCGCCAGCACTTGGAACCCCGAAATTGTCAGGCGCATGGCCGAGGTGGCGGCCAAGGAAGCGCGCGCCGTCGGCGCTACGCAGGCGTTTTCGCCGAACCTGGATCTCGCGCGGGACCCGAGATGGGGTCGCGTCGAGGAGACCTATGGCGAGGACCCCTACCTCGCTTCCCGGATGGGCGTGGCCTACATCAAGGGCATGCAGGGCGAAGGCCCGGCGATCGACCGCGAGCACCTCATCTGCACGGCCAAGCACTTCGCCGCTCATGGCAGCCCCGAGGCTGGCGTCAACATGGCGCCGGTGGCCGGGGGGATGCGCGATCTCAGGACCATCTATCTCCCCCCGTTCAAGGCGGCCGTGACGGAAGCCGGCGTGCTCGTGGTCATGCCGGCCTACAGCGAGTACGACGGCATCCCCGCCTCGGCGTCGAAGCTGCTGCTGAGGCGCATCCTGCGCGAGGAATGGGGTTTTCGCGGGCACACGTTCAGCGATTACGGCGCCATCGGCATGCTCCAGGACGTCCACCGGACGACCGGCTCGCCCGAGGAGGCGGGCAAGCAGGCCGTGGAGGCCGGACTGGACGTCGAGGGACCGGGCCCCCACGGCTTCGGCGACGCGCTGCTGGGCCTGGTCAGAAGAGGCGAGGTTTCCGTGGACCTCATCGACGGGGCCGTATCCAGGGTGCTGCGGACAAAGTTCCTCGCCGGGCTTTTCGAGAACCCTTACGCGGACATCGAGACGGGGCTTCGACTGATCAATTGTCCGGCCCATCGAAAGCTCGCCCTGCAGGTGGCCCGGGAGTCGATAATCCTGCTGAAGAACGAGAAGAGCCTGCTGCCGCTCGACCGCGGCATCGGCACCATCGCCGTGATCGGCCCGAATGCCGACCTCGAGCAGCTCGGCGGCTACAGCCTGCCGAAGGCCGACGCTGTGACCCCGCTGGAGGGCATCCGCAGCGCCGTTTCAAGGCGGACGGAGGTCATCCACGCCAAGGGGTGCCACATCTTCGCCCAATCGCGCGAGGGGTTCGCGGAAGCCGTCGAGGCGGCCGGGCGGAGCGATGTCGCAGTCGTGGTCCTGGGTGGGGCGAGCTGCGTGCCGGCCAGCGTCGGACCGGCGCCCGAAAAGGGCAACCTCACCTGCGGCGAGGCATACGACCGGACGCAGCTTACCCTGCCCGGCGTGCAGGCGGAGCTGGTCCGGGCGGTGCACGGCACGGGGACGCCCACGGTCGTCGTGCTGGTGCACGGCCGGCCGTACGGGATTCCGTGGGTGGCGGAGCACGCGCCCGCCATCCTCGATGCCTGGTACGCTGGCGAAGAGGCCGGCAACGCCCTGGCGGACGTCCTGTTCGGCAAGGTCAACCCCTCGGGCAAGCTGCCGGTCAGCGTGCCGCGCAGCGTGGGGCACGTTCCCGCCTTCTACAACCACAAGCCTTCGGCGCGCGGCTTCTATCACGCGCCCGGAACGCCCGAGAGCCCCGGCCACGACTACGTCTTCTCCTCGACCACGCCGCTCTACGAGTTCGGCCACGGCCTGAGCTACACGACGTTCAAGTACACCAAGCTCCGGGTGTCGCCGCGCAGGATCCTGCCGGGCGGACGGGTCAGCGTCAGCGTGGACGTTCGCAACGCGGGCAAACTCGCGGGCAAGGAGGTCGTGCAGCTTTACGTCAACGACGTCTTCAGCTCGGTGACGACCCCGGTGAAGGCGCTGAGAAGGTTCGAGAAGATCCGCCTGGCGCCCGGGCAGCGGAAGACCGTGACCTTCGAGCTGACCCCCGAGGACATTGCGCTTCTGGACGAAGACATGAACTGGGTCGTCGAGCCCGGCACTTTCGAGGTGGTGGTCGGCGACAAGGTGAAGACGTTCGAAGTGGTCCCGCCCTAGCAGCCGGCCTGCGAGGGGTTCGCCCTGCATGTCAGGCACGGTCACCCCGGCTGTTGACACTTCGTCTACGAGTGGATAAGGTTTGCAGGGATTCTTGCGCACGATCAGGTGCTGGACCACAACGAGCACTGTAGGAAGGGCACGAAGGGAAGGAAACTCATGTCGAGCAAGAAACGCAGGGTCCTGTACAACGACGATGGCGGCAGCATAATCTTCTACCCTCATCCCTATCAGATGACGCTCGACCAGTACTACGACTGCGTCGATCAGTTGATCGGAACGCACGTGGACACCTACATCCTCTGCCTGGGATCGCCCACGAATTGCCGCGACGATGAGTTTGCGGGGAAACGGCTGGACGCTGTTGAGAAGGGAACTGCTGCCTGGCGCAACGCACGCAACATTCTGCACCTGCGAACCCTGGGGATCGACCCTCACACTGCTCTCCTTCAACGCGCAAAGGACAGGGGTCTCAGAGCGATTGCCAGTATCCGAATGAATGACGCCCACTACGCCTATTCGCCACAGGGCCCGGAGAAGGTCCCGACTGTCTCCCCGTTCTGGCTCGAGCATCCCGAGTATCGCATAGACCCCGAGGTCGACACGGCAAGGGTTCTCCGCGAAACGCAGGATTGGAAAAGGATCCTATACGACTACTCGCATCCCGAGGTGCAGCAGTACGTCCTGGATAGAATCGACGAGTTTCTAGAGAGGACAGACCCTGACGGCCTGGAGCTGGACTTCATGCGCCATCCCTTCTACTTCAAGCCGGAGGAAGCGCCGGAGAAACTAGGACGGATGACGGAGTTCGTAAGGCGCGTGAGGGCACGGCTGGACGAGATCGAAGAGGCAACCGGCCAACACAGGGCGCTCGGGGCGCTCGTGCCGGTTACCGTTGAGGCCGGCCGCAGGATCGGCCTTGATGGGATCACGTGGATCAAAGAGGGTCTTCTGGACTATATAGCCCCGAAGCACTTCATTGAGTTCGTGATGGATGCTCGCCTGGATGAGTTCGTGTCCGCCGCGCGGAATACCAGGACGGAGGTGTATCCTTGCCTGGAGAACTGGCCGACCGGAGAGGCGCGCGAGCGGCCCATAGAGAGTTTCAGGGGCGCCGCTGCCCATTACTGGGATATCGGCGTGGACGGCATTTATGTCTATAATTATTTCAACCATCGGCCTCACCCGTTTTCCAAGGAAGATCGCCACATCCTAGAGGAAATCGGTGACCCCGACGTGCTCATGTGGAAGGACAAGCGCTACGCGTTGGTGTCCGTCAACTTCATTTTCGAGGACGAAGGTTGGCAAGTGCCATTGGAGGTGTCGGGAAGTCACATCATTCGTTTCTCACTCGGAGGCGAGACTCCAACCGAGGCGGAGGAATGGCCTTTGAGATCAGATGTGTTGCGGTTGACGTTCGAGAAGATCGTTGTGGAAGAAGATGTCCTCGAGTTCCAGCTCAATGGCGCGGTGATTCCTTCCGAGAGTTTCAAGGCGGTGTTCGACCCGGCGTGTTACGATTTCCGCTGCATTGAATGCGATCTTTCCGGGCTGCCGCTGCTGAAGAGCGGCGAGAATGGGCTCGGCATCGAGCTGAAGCGGCGCTGCCCGGGCGTGTCGACCCCGCTGGTATTGACGGAAGTGGAAGTGATCACGAGCTACCGCTAGGCCGTGCGGTCCGCTCTACTTGCCCGGCGATAGCCCGAAGGGTGCGATGACGAAGCCCGAACGCCAACAGACGCCCGTCTCACCTTCGGAGGGGGACGCATCGCGACATCGTGGGAGACTCGTCGGGCTGAACCTGACCCATCTGCTGGCGGATTTCTTCGGCACTCTCCCCGCCCCTCTGCTGCGCTCGTTCCAACTCCACCTCAATGTCAGCTACAGTTCGGTCAGCCTGCTGCTGGGCATCAACACGCTCGCCAACGGGGTGGCGGGCATCGCGCTCGGCCTGGCGTGCGACCGCTGGAGGCGCGCGCACCGCGCCGTAATGCTCCTGGCCGCGGCGTTAACCATTCTGGCGATGAGCAGCATCGGCCTAGTGGGCAACTACTGGCTCCTCATGCTCCTCATGATCGCGGGGTCATTCGGTTGCGGCGCATTTCACCCGCCGGGTTTCGCCACGGCCGGCGAACTCACGCACCCCCACCGAAAGCGCGGCATAAGCATCATCATGGCCACTGGCATCGCGGGAAGCAGCCTGGGCCCGCTGTTTATCGGTCAGCTCGTAAGGAGGTGCGGCGGGCTCTGGGCAACGTCTCTGTGCGCCGTGCCGGGACTGGCCCTTCTGGGCGTTGCCGCCTTTCTGCTGCGCGGCAAAGAAGACTTCGGCGTGCCGCCGTCCGCAGAACCCGACCCGCCGGTCGCCCCGCAGGCGGCCCTGGTCGAGCCGCGATGGAGCGTTGCGCTCCTTTTCGGCAACACGGTGCTGCGCGTGTTTGCGCACATGAGCGTCCTCGTCCTCATCAGCAAGTTGATGGAGGACGAATGGCACCTGTCCGTAGCGGCCAGCGGCCTAGGCGTCGGGGCGTTGCAGTGCGGCGCCGGGTTGGGGGGCCTCTTCGTCTCGCGCCTCACACCCACCGGGCAAGAGCGCAGGACAATCCTGGCCTGCGTGCCCCTGAGCATCCTGATGCTGATCCCCCTGGCCCTTGCCAGCGGCAGAATCTGGTGGCTGTTGCTTTTCGCCTACGGGGTCTGCATCAACGGAGCGGGGCCTGTGGCCGTTTCCATGGCGCAGCGGGTTGCGGCGAACAGAACGGCCCTGGTCTCGGGGCTGATGATCAGCGTGGCGTTCGCAGTCGGCGGGCCACTCGCATCCATAACGTCGCCATGGCTGCTGGAGAACGTGGGCCAGGCGCAGGCGTTGATGTTGCTGGCCATGCCGTTGGCACTGTCCGGGCTTATTGCCACCTTGCTTCCCCGGAATGGGGGTGGTGTGGGCCCGGGCCGGCGAGGGAGGAACTGATCGATCAGTTCCAGCTACTGCGCACGCAAGCCCTCTTTCAGCTTGCGGATTGCAGATTGCAGAACCCCGTGCACTTGCGCATCCTTGTTATCGGACTCTCTTGATTTCCGCCTCGACGGCATCCGCAACTCTCCCCCGTATTCGATGTCGTAGTAGATGTCAATATCGTGGCTGAGCCTCCTGCGCAACTCGTCCCTTGCATTGGGATAATCCACTTTCACCTTCTCGTGCGTTACGATAAAGGCACGCCCAGCTTCTCTTCTCGATGTCTGGGAAGCGGCCG
>CAZXDF010000161.1:0-14344 GCA_964639345.1 uncultured candidatus Brocadiaceae bacterium
TCTATCATCGTGCCCTCGTCCCAGTTCAGGCCGCCGTCGACGCTTATGTTCAGGCCCAGGCCCGGCCCGCGCTTTATGAGCGCCAGGTAGCCCGAGCGGGTCGCGATCAGCTTCGGCCCGCCCGCCCCCGAGAAAGGCGCGTAGCAGGCCATTCGCCAGGTTTTCCCGCCGTCGTCGGAGTGCGTCTGCCACATGAAGGGCGACAGATAGGGCCGGCAGATTGCGACAATCCGGCCGCCGGGCAGTTGCGCGACAGGGGTTTCGCTGAAGTCGGTGCACGGCGCTTCGGATCTGTCGCCGTAGTGCTGGGCGGCGTAGTCCATCGGAATGGGCTTGGACCACGTCAGCCCCTGATCGCGGGAATGCGTGCAATGGGGCTGGCCGCCGTTGCTCATCCCCCAGGAACCCTCGCCCGCGTTCGGCATTATCTTCGAGACGCCCCCGTAGCTGCGCGAGAGCTGCGCCATTACGGTTCCGTCCTGCAGAGCCGTCAGGCCCGCGATGCCGACCAGGGTGGTGATCTTGCTCACGCCCAGGGCGTTCTCGGCGAACATCTCCTCCCAGCCGCCCGTCAGCTTGCCGGCCTTCTCCTCCGACCATGTCAGCCCTTTGTCGACCGAGTCGCGGAGGATGAACTGCCCGCGTTTCTGATCGAAGGCGACGTCCCGGATCACACCCGGCTCCGGCACGAACCATTGCCCCTGCCGATGGGCATCCACGGGCAGGGGGCCGGCGTACAGCGACCAGCTCCGCCCGCCATCGGGCGAACTATAGAAATACGCGGCGAAATCCTCCGGGGCCCGACCGGGCCTGCTGTAGGCGCTCCGTATGCTCAGGACGACCATGAGGATCTCGTGTTCAGAGACCTTGAACAGTCTGACGCAATGCTGAAGCTTGTCCGGTTCCAGATCGGCGAGCGGCTCGAAGTAGGGCTTGCCGCGGCGGTCGCCTTCGGGCCACGGCGGAGCCTCCACCGCCTGGGCCGCCCGCGGCCTTTTGCTCACAGGCGGTTGCACCGCCTGGCCGTTGACCTTCAGGTTGCGAATCGCCCAGTTGTGAGAGCCCGAGTAGCCGCCGACGCCTATCCGGCCCGCTCCGTATGTGTCATCGTGCACGCAGGGACCCTTGACGCCGTTCACCCACATCTGGATCACGCTGCCCCGGCGCTCCACCTTCAGGGTGCGCCAGATGTTGCCGTGAAGCGGCACGTTGTGCATGAGCTGCATCTTGAGGTTGCGGATGTAACCGGTGCCCTCGGTCTTGGAGATGGCCGCATACTGCGCGCGGGCGCGATAGAGCTGCGCCCAGCCCGGAATCTGGGCCCAGTAGTAGTGGTCGCTGTCCTGCGCGCCGAAGATCAGGCCGACGTTCCCGCGGCTCTCGGGCCGCAGGAACTCGCACTCCATCGTCACGTCGCCGAAGCACAGGTCCGTGCGGATCGCCACCGTGTGGGACCAGCGGCCCGCCTCAGGCGGACGGATCTCGTTCAGCTCGGTGAGGAAGTGCCAGCGGTTGGGTGTAAGCACTGCACAGAGCGTCTCGTCCCTTGGGCTCGCAATGCCCGCCCGCAGCACCCAGTCCATAATGCCGCTGATCGCCCTGACCACCAGCAGGTGCTTTCCCGCCCCCAGCTTCCGGCGAAAGCAGTGGTCGGTCGCGCTCACGCTGTTGATGGCGAACTTGGGGGAAAAAGGGAAACCTTGAGTATTGCCGGCGTCCAGGTTCTCGAAGACCTCCTCGCCGTCGATCCACCACTGCATCCACCAGTGGCACCCGGCGCCGAAGACCACCTCGGTCTCCCGCGCGACCTCCATCTCTGCCATCGCGTAGGCCTGCTGGCCCGCTTCGTGGCTGCCGAAGAGCGCGCCGAAGTCGAGCGCGCCGTCAGCCATCTCCACATCACGGCCCTCGAAGGTCTGGTCCCCTATGGACAGGGTCTCCGGGGCCGCCGACAGGCCTTCGACCTCGGCGCTCACCAGGGGCACGGCCTGTTTGTGATACGTGTAGTCTGTTGCCTCGGACCAGTCCACCGTCGTCGCGTCGGCGCCCGTGGGTCCGAACACCCGCCACCGGGTGGGGAACTCCACGTCCGCCTTCGCATCGGTCGGCAGGAGCGTCTCGCCACCTTCGCTTGGCACAAGGTCCCACGTCTCATTCCCGATCCGAGTCAGACCCATCGCTCTTCCTCCTGCTGTCGGAACTTCTGGTAGTCCCCAGACAATTCAGCCCAAGTCCTGCGGGATGTATAACAGGCCAAGCGCCTGCTGTCAATCGTTCCTGCACCCTCGGTAAGGCTGTCCTGCGCCCTCGGTCCCCCGTTCATCCCGCTCTGGCCGGCCGGTTATCACGGCGCCATCAGGCGGGTTGACACGCCGACGGCTGGGGGTACACTGGCGGATGAAGGGCGGGAAGGCGGCGCATGGCGCGAGGAATGTTAAGTATCGAACCGCCCGTTGCGGAAGAGGAGCAAGATGCTGAACCACAACCCGATGAGCAAGTGCTGCGAGGGCCAGCGCTACGCGGCCGAGGCGCCCGACACGCTGGACCTGGTGGATCGCATGGCCCTGGCCATCAACGCCCTCACGAACGTGTGGGCCCCGGATGACAGGTGGGCCCTGGGTTTCCGCGTCGATTTCTCGCACCGCCCGGCCGTGCTCTGGACGACGCAGATCGCGGACGCCCATCTGGAAATGGTCCCCGAGTTCCTCGAGGCCTTGCTCCTGTGCAGGGCGGCTTCCGGGAGCACGCAGAATCTGGATGTGGACGGCGAGGTGCTCCGGACCCAACTGGAGTTCCTCGGCGATGACGGCCTCACCTATTGCCCGACCGATACCCGGAGGGAGATATGGAAGGCCCAGGGAATCGACCAGCCCTACCCCTACGCCACCGATTGGAGCGAGGGGAGAAGGCTCTCGACCCTGTCGATGCTGGCGCAGGTCGATGATGATCCGCGGTGGGTGGAGATCGGGAAACGGAAGGTCGGCCGCATGTTGGAGTTGACCCGGGAAAAGGACGGGTTCCGGTTCCTTTGGAAGCGCATTCTCCGGCAGGGGGAAACGGTTCCTCCCGGCGCTGACGAGCCGGGCCTTATGGCCGCAGAGAAGACCGCGCCCGTCAAAAGGCGGCGTTCTTCCTCGATGGATAACGCATATCTGGATTTCGCCCCGCTCATCAGCATGACGCTCTCGATAGGCGGACTCGGGCACGGCGCCGCCTCGTTCCACCGCGTGACGGGTTACGAGCCGGCGTTGGAACTCTCGGGAGGCATGGCGCAGTGGGCGTTGGCCCGAATGTTCAACAACGCCGACGGCCGATATAACTTCTACAACGCCACCCTCGGCCTCTTCGCCCTGATAGCGGTCTGCGATTACGGATGCGCCGCGGGGGACCGCGAGGTCCTGGAGCGTGTCGATGCCTGCTACAGGTGGGCGAGGGCGATGGGAGACCCGCTCATCGGTTACTACACCACGGGCATGCCGGGGTGGCGCGGGCATGGGGGGGTCGAGCCGAATGTCGTCGAGCTATGCGTGGTGGCCGACATGGTGGTCCTGGCCCTGCGCCTTACGCGGGCCGGACTGGGCGATTACTGGGACGATGTGGACCGGTGGGTGCGCAACGTGTATGCCGAGGCGCAGATGCTTGATGCCGGATTCGTGGACCGCATCCCGGAGGACTACCTGAGCGACAAGCCCAGCGAGCGAGCGCACCAGGACACCCGCGACGTCGCCGAGCGATCCGTCGGGGCGTTCTTCGGCTACATGCTCGCCAACGATGGGCTTTACGTCATGAAGACGGATGCGGGGCCGAAGCTGTACGAGCGTTCCATCATGCATTGCTGCACGGCGAACGGCGCGCGGACCCTTTACTACGTCTGGGACAGTATCATTACGCGGGAAGCCGGCGAGGTAAGGGTCAATCTGCTTCTGAACCGGGCCTCGGAGTGGCTGGACGTTGACAGTTACCTGCCGGCTGAGGGCAAGGTGGTCCTTCACATCAAGGCGGCCGAGAAGGTGGCGGTGAGAATGCCCGAATGGTGCGATCCGGCGGGCGTGCAGGTGAGCGTCGGAGACGAAAGTCGCTGGGCGGTGCAACCGCCTGTGGCCAACGGGGGCGCCTGCGGCGCCCGGGCGGTGGCCGAGGGCCGTTTCCTGAAGATGGCCTGGCTGCGCCCGGGCGACCGGGTGACCTTGACCTTCCCGGTGCCCGAACGGGTCGTGCATCGGGCCATCGGCGAAGCGCCGTTCAAGCTGGTTCTGCGCGGCTCGAACGTCGTCTCCATCGACCCGAAGGGGACTGCGTGCCCGCTCTATGAGTCCACGCCGACCGGCGAGCTGGTGACGAAGACGCGTTTCATTCCGGCGGTCGGCGGGCTCACCTGGTGACTGCGCCACAGCCGTGGGCAGATCACCGGAAGACGACCGGTTCGACCGAACGTTCACATCGGCTCGTAGCTCACCTCGACCCCCTGCGCGGTCTCAGCCGACTCCCTGATGGCCTCGTAAAGCGCCATGGTCTTGTAGCTTTCGTAGATGTTCGAGCGCGTGGTAGTCCTGCCCTCACGTAATGCTTCGACAAAGTCCACGAGCTCTGCCATATGCCCGGTCTCATTGCCGCTGTCGCCGCTGCTGGTGAAGGTTGGGGGTTCGCGCCATTCGCAGGGTTTCTGGTTCTCGGTAATCCGCCAGCAGGAGGAGTTGTGAATGCTCATGAAGTTGCCGCCCCTGGCGGTGATCTCGACCTCTTCCGTGGGGACCGTGAAGGACCTCCCGTCGGCCAGGTTCATGGAGCCGACAGCGCCGTTGGCGAACTTGATGCTGACCGCATAGGCATCCTCGCCCCTGGCGAAGGCGAAGACCTCGGCGGCATCTCCGAACAGGTGGCAAATGAGGTCGATGACGTGGATGGCGAAGTCGAAAAGGAAAACGCTGCGCCCAGGCTCATTGGGGTATTGGCCGGAGGCGTAGTCGATCGAGATGGAATACAGGCTCTCCGGCGGAAGGGAGTCGATCCATTCCCTGGCGCGGGTGTAGGCGATGTTGTAGCGCTTCTTGAAAGCGGTGGTGCACAGGACGCCGGTGTCCTTCGAGACCCGGGCGACTTCGAGCGCATCGGCCGCCGTGAACGCCGGCGGTTTCTCGGTATAGACCGGTATGCCCAGCTTCATCGCCACCGGCGCCAGCTCGGCATGTTCCTTGGGCCCGATGCAGATGATGACGCCGTCCGGTTTCTCCGCGTCCAGCATCTTCACCATGTCGGTGTAGGCCCGCCCGCCGAATCGACCGGCGTTGGCCTCCGCCCTCTCCGGCACCAGATCGCATACGCCCACCAGACGGGCCCCTGCGGCGCCGATATAGGGATAGATGCGACGGGTCGACAGGCTGCCGGCGCCGACAACGGCCAGCCTCGGATCTTTCATCAACACTCCTCCTCAACGCAGTGCTTCCGAAGGCGCTGTTGACCTTTGGGAAAGAAACGCAAAGATCCACGGGGTAGCCGGAGCGTCTCGCTCGGAGGCGCGCCTTCTGTTGTGGGTGTGCCACGGACCAAGCCATCAGGCTTGTCCGTGCGTTCCACAGCGCCCTCGGGCACGGGCAAGGCTACGCCTTGGCCCGTGGCACACATAAGGCCCGGCCCGTGCGCCCGTTGAGGCCCGACCGAGACGGTCGGGCTACCCAGACCATTTTCCCTTAGTTTCCCAAAGATCAATAAGATACTCCACCGCTCCCGCAAGGTAGCGGAGCGTGTTCTCCCTGTCCGCGACCTCCATCTCCACAACGTAGTCGCCGTCGTAGCCGACCGATCTCATCTGCTCGAACAGGCCAACCAGGTCAATCTTTCCGGTGCCGAAAGGCACGGACTGCGGACCAATCTGGTCCTTGATGTGAACCAGCGCGATGCTGTCGCCCAGAAGCTCGAGACCCTCTTTCCAGGACACGCCCACCGAATGAAAATGCCCGACCTCGAGCAGGGTTCCCATGCGCGGATCGCCTATGCCTTCAATGACCTCGCGGAAGTCATCCAGGGTGCTGATGGCGCTGCCGCTGTGGTTCTGGAGCACGGGGGTGACGTTCAGGCCCTGTATGGCATCCAGGAACGGCCGGGCGGCTTTGACGTAACCGGACCGGCTGGCGGCCTTGAACAGAACGATGCGCGCGCCGATGGCGTCGGCGAAACGCGCTGCCTCGATGGCGCGCTCCAACGAGTCCCGCCGGTCGTCCGTCACCGGGGGAAGGTGCAGCGAAGCAAAGCGCATCCCGTATTGTGCGCCCTTCTCGAGGTAGCCGGCGGGATCGCCATCGACGTCAAACGCGGACTTGACCCAATGGGTGAACACCTCGAACTTCCTGAACCCGATCTCGGAGTAGGCGGCCAGGACCTCGTCCAATCCCATCTCGGGATTTGAGCAAGGACTGGCGACCAGGTTTGGCGCGGCCGGCTCTTCGGTTTCTTCCACGCCTGCGCATTCGCTATTCGAGCTTGAAATCGCGAACCCCCGTCGGATACGCGACGATCATGTCCGCATCGTCATCGCCGATGCTGGTCGCGTTGTGAAACATGTCCGGCCCCAGGACGAGGGTATCCCCGGCCTCCATCACCACCTCCTCATCGCCCACGGTATGCCTGAGCCTGCCCTGGAGAAGATACAGCACCTCCTCGGCGCCCGAGTGACTGTGCCTGGGATTGGACTGTCCACTCTTGATGATGACCCTGCCGACGGTGATGCCGGCGGCATTGCCGACCTTCTTGCTGGCCAGCCAGCACAGACTGCCCCAGCTTTCGGGAATGGATGCGGCATTGCTTTCGGATGCGCGGCGCAACTGGATCTTCACAGGGCATTCCTCCAATCGTACGTGTGCGTTGCCTGTGCCACCTAAGCCGGTTGCACCGGCTGGACTTCCACGGGACTTCCTCCAATCTTGCACGGGGCCATTGCCCGCACGCAGGCGCTATTCGTACTTCGGAACTTCGGGTTCCTCCACGGCCTCAAGGAGCCGCTGGACGATCTGCAAGCTGTCGGTGCCCTCCGCCTGGGCCTGGAAGTTGCACGCGATTCGGTGGCGCAGCACCGGCAGCGCGACGTCCTTGACGTCCTGCACTGCCACGTTGAGCCTTCCGTCCATGGCCGCCATGGCCTTGGCCCCCATGACGAGATGCTGGCCGGCCCGCGGCCCGGTCCCCCATTCCACAAGTTCGCGGACGAACTTCGGTGCCTCCTGCGAGTTCGGCCGGGTGGCGCGCACCAGCCGCGCGGCATACTGCACCACGTAGCGCGAGACCACGATGTCCTCGACCAGCCGCTGCATGGCCAGCACGCCCTGCCCGTCGATGACCTCGTGCAGTGGCGGGCGTTCGCCGCTGGTGGTCTCCGCCAGGATTCTCTCCTCCACCGCCACGACGGGGTAGTCGATGTGGACGCTGAACATGAAACGATCCAACTGGGCCTCGGGCAGGGGGTAGGTCCCCTCCATCTCGATGGGGTTCTGCGTGGCGGCCACCATGAAAGGGTGGGGCAGGTCGTAGGTCGTCTGGCCCACGGTGACCTGCCGTTCCTGCATCGCCTCCATCAGCGCCGCCTGGGTCTTCGGCGGGGTGCGGTTGATCTCGTCGGCCAGGACGATGTGGGCGAAGACCGGGCCCGGCACAAATCGGAATTCGCGCTTGCCCGAGGACTCGTCGATGACGTTGGTGCCGGCGATGTCGGACGGCATCAGGTCGGGCGTGAACTGGATGCGTTTGAAGCTCAGCGAGGTAAGCTGGGCCAGGGAGTGGACCATCAAGGTCTTGGCCAGCCCTGGCACGCCGATCAGCAGACAGTGCCCGCGGGCGAAGACCGCGGCCAGAAGCTGGCGTATCACCGTCTCCTGCCCGTAGATGGCCTTGCCCAGCTCTGTCTGGAGGAGATCAATGCGGCCGCTGAACTCGTCCAGTCGTGCGGAGAACTGCTGCACGTTCTCGCTCATATCCCCTCCTAATGGCAGAGTCGGGCAGGCCGCCCGCGGCGCGAAGGCCGGGCGTGCGGGATTCTACCCGGCGCGAGCGCACGCCCGCAAGCGACTTTCCCCGCGGGGCGGCGGACCCGAAATCAGGTTGCGGACGGCGGGCGCATTTGCTATCCTTATAGGGCGGCCGGGATGATGCGGCGCGGGCGAGGCGCGTTTTTTCGGGCGCCACGAGCGGGATGACAGCGCCGGAGTCGGCGTATGCGGCGCGATTGTCCGTGAGGCGTGCCAGGAGAGGGCCTTGATCATCACTATCGACGGGCCGGCTGCGGCCGGCAAGAGCACCGTCGCCCGGGCCTTGGCCGCGCGCCTCGGATGCGAGTACCTGGACACGGGCGCCATGTATCGTGCCGCCACCTGGAAGGTGCTGTCCGAGGGCGTGGCGCTGGAAGACGACTGTGCCGTGAGGCGGGCCTCTGCCGAAGCCGACATAGAGTTCCGCCACGATGCAGGGGTTACGCGCGTGCTGTGCGACGGGCGTGACGTGACCGCCGAGATCCGGACGCCCGAAGTCACGGCGAATATCTACCGGGTGGCGGACCTGCCGGCGGCAAGGGCGGTGCTTATCGAGCGGCAAAGACGTCATGCCGGGGACCGCGGCCTTGTGACCGAAGGGCGGGACCAGGGCACGGAAGTGTTTCCCGAGGCGGACGTCAAGTTCTACCTGGACGCCTCGTTGGAGGTCCGGGCCGCGCGGCGGATGGCGGACCTGGCGAAGCAGGGGACGGATGTCGCGGAGCGGGAAGTGCTGAAGCAGGTGAGCGAGCGCGACGCGCAGGACCGCGCCCGCCCCGTCGGCTCGTTGCGCCGGAGCGATGACATGATCGTCATCGACAGCACTTGCCTGAGCGCGGAGGAAGTGGTTTCGAAGATGGTCGAATTCGTCGCGGGCGCGGGCAGAGGTGATTCCAGCGCCTGAGAGCGCCGGCAAGAGCGGATGATGCCGCGCGCCGGCTGGAGGCGCCGCCAGGCCGTGAATCGCACGCTCTACTGCATCTGCCAGACCTGGGCGGGCGTGGCCATGACGGCCCTGACGGCGGTGCGGTATTTCAACGTGCCGACGCTGGACCCCGGGCGAGGCGTGCTGATAGCGTCGAACCATCAGAGCTTCCTGGACCCCATGCTTGTCGGTATTGCGTTTGACAGACCGGTGCATTTTCTGGCCCGCGAGAGCCTGTTCCGGATGCCGTTGTTCGGCCGGCTCATCAGCGGGGTGGGCGCGCATCCCGTAAGGCGCGGGCAAACGGACATTTCGGCGCTCAAGACCGCCATCAGGATACTGCGCGGCGGCAGCGCGCTGCTGATGTTCCCCGAGGGCACAAGGACGCCCGACGGCGAGCTGGGCGAGTTCAAGGCTGGAGTGGGCTCCCTGGCCGTGCGCTGCGGCGTGCCGCTGTTGCCGGTGTGCATCGAGGGGGCCTATCAGTGCTGGCCCCGCACGCAGCGGCTGCCCCGCAGCCCGCTGCCCCGGCCCGGGCCCGTCGCGGTCGCCTTCGGCGAGCTGCTCCGGCCTGAGGGAGCGAAAGGCGCGGACCTGGCCGCAGTGCTTTGGGAGCGGGTCGCCTCGCTTCAGGTCGGCCTGCGGCAATACCTGCGCAGGGACGCGTAGGCCGGGCGGATCGGCTGAGGACAGGAGAACACCTGCGGTTCTTTGGGGACCGCATTCAGGATACATGCAGGCGACGGTGAGGCGCGCCCTGCGGCAGCTTCCAGCGGCCGCGCGGAGAGGGCGTGGTAATGCGTGCGTTACGATAGGGTTCTTTTCATGTCGGCAAGGAATACCTCATGCTTCGAAGAGACCTACTTTCAGAGTTCAACATAGACAAAGAGCAAATCGAACGAGAGGTCGCCCTGGCCCTCAGTGATATGAGCGCCGAGCAACTCGAGGCCGATTTGGACGAATCGGTTCGCGACTTCAGTGTCAATACGGTCCTGGAGGGCCGCGTTGTCGGGGTGACGAACGACGAGGTGCTGATCGACGTGGGCTACAAGAGCGAGGGCGCCATCCCCAGGCACGAATGGAACGAGCCTTCGCTGATCGAGGTCGGCCAGTCGGTCGAGGTGCTGCTGGAGGCGGTTGAGGACGAGGTCGGCGTGGTGCAGCTCTCCAAGCGCAAGGCGGACCGGCTGCGCGCCTGGGAACGCATCGTCGCCCAGTGCAAAGAGGGTGACATCGTCACGGGCCGCGTGCTGCGCAAGATCAAGGGTGGCCTGTTGGTGGACATCGGCGTGCCGGTCTTCCTGCCGGCCAGTCAGGTGGACATCCGCCGGCCGGCCGAGATCGCCGACTTCATCGGACGCTCGCTCACGTGCACGATCCTGAAGATCGACGAGGAGCGGCGCAACATCGTCGTGAGCCGACGCCAGCTCATCGAGACGCAGCGGGCCATGATGCAGGAGCGCCTGTTCCCGCGCCTCGTCAAGGGCGAGATCCGCACCGGCAAGGTCAAGAACATTGTGGACTTCGGCGCCTTCGTCGACCTGGGCGGCATAGACGGGCTGCTGCACATTACGGACATGAGCTGGGGGCGCACCAGCCACCCCAGCGAAATGGTAGCCATCGACGACGACATCGAGGTGAAGATCCTCAACGTCGACCAGGACAAGGGCAAGGTCGCCCTCGGTCTGAAGCAGAAGACCCCGAGCCCATGGGCCAACGTCGCGGACAAGTTCCCGCCCGGCACGGTCGTGCGGGGAGAGGCCGTGAACCTGATGAGCTACGGGGCGTTCGTGAAGCTCGAGGAGGGCATCGAGGGCTTGGTGCACATAAGCGAGATGTCTTGGACGCGGCGCATCAACCACCCGAGCGAAGTGGTGGCGATCGGCGATGTCGTGGACGTGGTCGTGCTCGGAATCGATCACGACAAGGAGCAGATCAGCCTGGGTATGAAGCAGACCGAACCCGACCCGTGGCAGGCCGTGGCCCTGAACTATCCGTCCGGCACGAAGGTCGTGGGGCGCGTGCGCAACCTCACCAGCTACGGCGCCTTCATCGAGATCGAGGAGGGCATCGACGGGCTGCTGCACGTTAGCGACATCTCCTGGACACGCAAGGTCAACCACCCGAGCGAGATCCTGAAGAAGGGCGACACGGTCGAGACCGTCGTGCTGGAGGTCGACGTGGAGAAGCGGCGCCTCGCTCTCGGGCTCAAGCAGCTCGAGTCCGATCCCTGGGACGCGGACATCCCGAACCGCTACCGCCCCGGTGACATGGCGCGCGGCGTGGTCTCCAAGCTCACGAGCTTCGGCGCGTTCGTCGAGCTCGAGGAGGGCCTGGAAGGGCTGCTTCACATCAGTGAGCTCAGCGACAAGAAGATCGCCAGCCCCGAAGAGATCCTTGCAGTGGGCGACGTGGTGGACATTCGGGTGATCCGCATCGACTCCGATTCCCGCAAGATCGGCCTCAGTCTCCGTAGCGATCAGGGGTCAGGGGCCAGGGATCAGGAGGCGGGGACTGTGCCACCAGAGGCCCCTGGGGGCGCTCCAAGCGCCGGTTGGGCCGGCCCGCGCCTGGTCATGCGCAACGACCAGATCGCCGCCGCCGAGAACCCGCAGGAGATCATTCAGCAGGCCCTGCAAGCGCCGGTTGGATCGGCCCTGCAAGCGCCGGTTGGACCGGCTCCTACGGAGGCGACCGAAGGCGCCGGCGAGAGTCCCGCCCCCGAGCCCGCGTTGGACGGGCAGGAGCCGGATGAACCGCTCCAAGCGGGCCTGGGCGACTCTGACGCAGACGCGAGCGCGCTCCAAGCGCCGGTTGGATCGGCTCCTACGGACGCGACCGAGGCCCCCGAGCCCGAAGGCCCTTCAGGGGAGCCGGCCGAAGAAACTCCCCAGGCAGATGCACCTTCCTCTGACGAGGAGGACGGGCAGGAGCCGGATGAACAGCTCCAAGCGCCGGTTGGACCGGCTCCTACGGACGCGACCGAGGCAGCCGAAGGCGCTGGCGAGAGTCCCGACCCCGAGCCCCCGTTGGACGGGCAGGAGGCCGATTAGACGCCCGACCGGCTGCACCCCTGTTGGGTTGCTGCGCTTCCAGGGCCGGCCGGTGTTGCAAGAAGTGCGGCGCCTGCCTGCGTTCGTCGCGCGCGAGCGGGAAGTAGGGGCGCGCCCCCCGGTGCAACCGGCTTTGTGAAGGGAAAGGCATGACCGTGGCGGAGGAAAGACCCGGTGACGGGGGCCTGAGGGCTTACCTGAGCAGGATAGGCACCTACCAGCTACTCGAACCGCATGAAGAGCACGAGCTGGCCGAGCGCTACCGTTCCAGTGGCGACCCCGAGGCCCGCGAACGGCTCATTCTGTGCAACCTTCGCCTGGTGGTGAGCATCGCCAAGCGCTTCCAGGGCCGGGGCCTGCCCCTCATGGATCTGATTGAAGAGGGCAACCTGGGACTGCTCAGGGCAATCGAGCGATTCGACCCCGATAAGGGCGTGCGCGTTAGTACGCTGGCCACGTGGTGGATCGAGCGCGCGATCCGCCGCGCGCTCTACTCCTCGGTGCGAACGGTCCGGATTCCAGCCTACATGTTCGAGATAATCGCGCGCGCCAAGGCGACCGCGCTGGAGCTCCACGAGGAACTCGCCCGCACGCCTACGATGCCGGAAATCGCCGCCCGCATGAAGCTCACCAAGCGCACTGCCACGCTCCTTCAGCGGGCCATGCGCGGGCGCACGCGGAGCCTGTCCGAGCCCGTCGCCGGCGGCTACGACGGTTCGCAGACCACGCTGGATGCTGTGCTGGAGGACGAGGGGGCCGCCCGGCCGGACGAAATCGTCCTGGGCGAGATGGAGCATCAGGCGCTGCACCGGATGATCCAGTCTATCGACGGGAGAGAGGCTCATATCCTGGCGTTGCGCTTCGGCCTGGAGGACGAGGATCCCAAGACGCTCAGCAAGATCGCCGAGATCGTCGGCCTGAGCCGCGAGCGAGTGCGCCAGATCGAGCACCGGGCGCTCCAGCGGCTCAAAGAAGCCCTCGAGTCCGGCCACGTCCCGGATTCATAGCCCATCACCGCAGCGATCAGGGGTCAGGGGGCGCCTACTCCGCCGAAGTAGCTTCGGCTACGAAGGCTGGAAGCACACAGACAAGGCATTGACCGGATGACGGCGGATACGATAACGACAAGCGACAGGGGAAAGACAGAAAGACAAGGGCTGGTCTTTCAGTTCATCCCGTGAATCCTGTTGATCCTGTCAAAGGCCTTACTCAGCACTTGGAGCCCATGAAATGACAGACCCCGACGACCCGTCCAACCAGGGCTTGGAACGAGGATCCTGCCAGGGCTTGAGGCAAGGAATCCGCAGCGTGCCCGACTTCCCGAAACCGGGGATCGTTTTTCGCGACATCACGACCCTGCTCAAAGACGGCCCGGCCCTCAGGCAGGCCGTCGAGCAGATGGCCCGCCCGTTCGCCGACGAGGGCGTGGAGCTGGTGGCAGGGGCCGAAGCCCGCGGCTTCATAATGGGGGCGGCGGTCGCGTGCAGCCTTGGGGCGGGCTTTGTGCCCATTCGCAAACCCGGCCGGCTCCCGGCCGCGTGTATCGAGGAGACTTACGAACTCGAATACGGCACCGACGCGCTGGCCATGCATATAGACGCCATCCGGCCGGGCCAGAAGGTGCTGATGGTCGACGACCTACTGGCCACTGGCGGCACGATGGCTGCCTGCTGCCGAATGGTGGAGTCGCTCGGCGGGAAGATCGTGGGGTGCGTGTTCCTGATCGAACTCAGCTTCCTGGCCGGCAGGGAAAAGCTGCGGCCTTACCTGTCCAACAGGGGCTTGGAGCCCAGGGTGGTCTCGCTGATCGATTACGAGAGCGAATAGCGGGTCCAACCCGCGCTTGGAGCGGCGGCGCAACCGCCCCTGGGTGGGGCCAGCCCGCGGGGGCTTGGAGCCGGTCCAACCGGCACTTGGAGCGGCGGTGCAACCGCTGCTTGGAGCCCCGGTGCAACCGGCACTCGGAGCCTTTCAGTCGCCCGGGGGGCCGAGCGCCGGTCCAACCGGCCCTTGGAGGGCCTGCTCCAGCTCTGCGACCAGCGTGTCGAGCCTCTCGATCTCCGCCTGCAACTCCGACCACACCCCGTCGGGAAGCTCGCCCTCCAACGCCTTCAGCGTGGCCACCTCGCTCCTGATCTGTGTGACGCTCAGGCGCAGGCGCTCCAAGCCCCCGTTGGACGGGCGCTCCACGTCGCCGGCAGGCGCTGCTCCCGGGGCGGCCCGGACGGCGGCCAGTTCCGTCTTCATCTTGTCCACATCGCGCTCCACCAGCCGTTGCCTCCCGAGGTTGTAGGCGCCCAGAACGCACGCCAGGAACGCCAGCATCAGACACGTCAGCCAGGCCAGCACTT
>CAZXDF010000162.1:0-4416 GCA_964639345.1 uncultured candidatus Brocadiaceae bacterium
CAGAGGCAACTCTGCGAAGCCAGGTTTCGCTGCGAAGCACGAGCCTACTGCTGCGGCCGGTGCTCCTAGTGCTTTGTCAAGTCAGAAATGATGGGTCCAAGAGTTCCACTCACTCAGGGTAGCGGAGGCGCTCCAAGCGCCCGTTGGACGGGCGTCTCGCCTCCGTCGCCGCCGAGGGCGGCGGCGCTACCCATGGGGGTGTGGCAGTCGCACCCGTCAAAGCAAGGTTGACAAAGCACTAGCACGGACTCCAGGCGCAGCCATGCTCCGCAAGCCGCCGGAACCCCTCCACCCTGCCGAAGGTGATCCGGTTGGAGTCGTGGTAGTTGTGCGCCCCGTCGTAGGCCGTGCGCACGAGGTAGATGATGTCCTCGCCGTCAAAGTGCCAGTCGACGTACTGGAAGCCGGTGTTCAGGGCCGAATCCTCGGGCGTAGTCTCCAGGTGGTCTTCGAGCAGGACCGTGTGCCTCGTCCAGGCGCGTAGGTCCGCGGAGCTGAAGAGGCTCAGCCTGTTGCGGTGCACGCGCGGCGGCCCGGTGCACATATCGCTCGATAGCATCCAGTATCGGCCGTCCCGCGGGTCGAGGCGAATCGTGAACTTGCACATCCCGCCGGGCAGGTCCACGAACGCGCCGCGCGCCTGGGCGCCGCGCGCGTCGAAGCTCAACGTGCGGCCCTCATCTTCGACCCTCAGGATGGCGGCCTTGTTGACGACCGGGCTGGACTGCACGCGCAGTATGTTGCACAGGCCCCCCCCGGGGCCCGCCACGACGTTGCCCTCGAGCCATCCGCAGCCCTCGCCGCCCCCGAACTCCGGGGGGTCGGCGTCCTGGTCGTAGGGCATCTCGTTCGTCTTGCGCCAGCTCGACGCCCGCAGCAGGTCGGCGTCCTCATCGGCGGAGATCACCAACGCCCGAAAGCCGCGCGGCCAGTCGAGCGGATCGTTGTTCTCCAAAGCCCGGTATAGGCGCCCCTGGTGGGACAGCACGGGCGTCGGCGCGCAATGGTAGTTCGGAGGATCGTGATAGCTCCCGCCGGGCAGCAGAAGCCCGCTCTCCTCGTCAGCCGGGTCGGTCCACGTGGACCCGCCGTCGGTGGAGCGGCGGATGACGACGCTGCCGTACTGGGCCGAGGTGCCGAGCAGGTACACGGCGCCCCGATGAACGAACAGCGTGCTCCAGAAGGCCCCCTCGATATCGGCCAGGTGCTGCCAGGCGCCTCCGTCGTCGCGCGAGCGGTAGATGCTGGTCAGGTGCTCCTCGCCCTCGCTGTTGCGCGGGCAGTTTGGGCCGAAGTAGTCGTGCGCCGCCAGCAGCTCCCCGCCGTCCTGTCTCACCAGGCTCGGGCTGCCCAGGTATATCTGCGTCGCTGCGTCCTGATACTTAACCTCGCTGATCCACGGAAGGGGCATGGCTGTGCTCATCTCCAGTTCGGGACTCCTGGTTTGCCGCGCAGCGGGCGGCAAGCTCGCCACCTTGCGCAACCAATACTACATTCCACCATCCTGCTATCGGTACTGGACACTCACCTCGGTTACCCTGGGAGTGCTGACCGCGTTGGTTGCGCCCAGTGCCAGGCGGTATTGAATCCATTGGCCGCCGTCCCGCCCCGGCGGCACCGTCTGCCCGCTCTCGAACCAGGTGCTCTCCCCCTGCGGCCCCATCCAGGGCGCGCTCCCCAATTGCTCCTCTGTTCCTGCGAACCGGAGTTGCGCCTTGACCCACGTCTTGGGCGGCACCTGCGCTTCCCACGAGATCTTCCGCGCGCGGCCATCGCCAGGAAGCTGGAGGGGCGCGGACACGAAGTATTCTTCCGGCCCGCGGTCCCTGATGCTGCCCGGCTCCACGGAGGTGATGCCGTGAGGGCCGCACGTGGGAAGGAGCGTGACGCGACGCTCGTCGAACCCTTCTGGCCCGTTCCACCACACGGCCGAATCGCCCATGTGATCGCCCCAGGTCTTGTGGTTGGCGACCGCCAGGTCGACCCAGCCGTCTTCGTTGAAGTCGGCGGCCACGCATCCCGACGCGGAGTGGGTGAAAAAGAGCGTGCGGTCGGAGGCGGAGAAGCCCCTGCCTTCCCGGTTCCAATAGAGGAACGAATGCACGTCCCGCTCGCGCCTATCCTGGTACGAGCACACGAACAGGTCCAGCAGACCGTCGTTGTTGAAGTCGGCGAGCGCCATGGCGTTGGCGGCCTTGGCGGGGAGGAGCGTGCGGCGATCCTCGCGCAGCCCGTCCGGCCCGTTCCAGTAGACGTGGATGAACGCGTCGTGCGGTCCCAGGAATGACGGCTCGTGCCCGCCGACGATCAGGTCCAGGTATCCGTTTCCGGTCAGATCGGCGGCGGTGGCGCTGACGGCGTGAAAGACCGACAGCATCTGGCAGCGGTCCATGCTGAAGCCGTCCGGCCCGCCCCACAGCACGAAGCTGCGGTCGGCTGATATCTGCGGCACCACGAGGTCAAGCCACCCGTCATTGTTCAGATCGGCGAGGCAGATGTACCGCGGATCGTCGTAGAGCACGCCCTCGTGCTCCATGCGGATGCGCACCGGGTTGGCCGGGTCGAAGCCGTCGGGGGTGCCGTAGAATATCAGGATGTCCGGGTAGTTGAACCCGCAGACGAGCAGGTCAAGATAGCCGTTGCGATTCAGGTCCGCGCAGACCACGCCGTGCGCGTGCGTGGTGGGTAATAGGATGTCGGGCCGGTCCTTGAAGCCGTCCGGACCGCCCAGGTAAACGTAGGAGCCCGGGTCCTGCCCGGGCGGGATGCGCTCCGAGGAATTGCACAATACCACGTCGACGTAACCGTCGTCGTTGATGTCGCAGCAGGTCGCGTCCACCGTCCCCGAACCGAGGAGGCCCCCGCGCCGCTCGGGCGAGAATCCGTCCGGGCCTCCGTAGTAGATCGAGACCCGCACGTCGTCGGTGGCCGAGCCTGAGAAGTGGTTGACCAGCACCACGCAGGGCCGCTCGTCGGCGGAAGGCTTCGCCGCGAACACCCGCCGGGCATCGTGCGAGAGAAGGCGGACCGGTTCGCCCCGAATGCCGTCGGGCGCGCCCCGGTAGATGAGCGACTCGGTGGTGAACCACTCGAAGGTTCGGTTCTGGCACAGCAGGATCTCATCGCACCCGTCACCGTTCAGGTCGGCCACGGCGACGTCACAGGCGTGCTTGGTGCTCAAAGGCGTTCGTCTCGCCTCGTCATAGCCGTTCTCACTCCCCCAGTAGACCCACGAACGCTCGCCCTCACCTTCCGCCTCCCGGCAGGCGAGCACGATGTCCTGGAAACCGTCCCCGTTCACGTCACCGACGGCGACGGCCATTGGCTGCTGACAGGGGAGCGTGAGGGGCGGGCCAAAGCCACGGTCGGGGCGGACCGGGATCAGCACGGCCGCCTCGAGCTGGGCGACGAACAGGTGCGGCAGACCCAGGGCAACCGCCCGA
This sequence comes from uncultured candidatus Brocadiaceae bacterium, assembly GCA_964639345.1. GTDB lineage: Bacteria > Planctomycetota > Brocadiia > SM23-32 > SM23-32 > CAZHPE01. The sequence goes on from CAZXDF010000162.1 coordinate 3,444, forward strand.
GCCAGCGGCTGGGCAGGAGGAACGTCTTCTTCCTCGCTGATTACCTGAGCCGACTTCTCCTCCTTGGACAGGTACCCCTTCGTCTCCACGGGCACCAACGTGGACCGTGACGGAACGACCCCCTCTGGGCCGCCCCAGTAGACGCGGACAGGCCCGTTATCGGAGCGGACGATTAGGTCGGAGTAGCCGTCCCCGTCCAGGTCGCACGCGGCGAGCGAGTTCCCTTCGATGTCCAGGTCGACGAAGCGCTTCGGCTCGAATCCCAGCTCGGACTGGTAGAACACGCGGATGCGCCCAGCCGAGAGAAAGGCGAGGGCGGGCCTGCCGTCGCCCCGGAAGTCGCCCGCCGCCACGGCCGTGCAGTCCGGGACCGGGACGAGCTGGTGGCTGCGTTCGCTCCAGCCCTCGGGCGAGCCATAGTAGATGATGGAGTTCAGCCCCGCCCGCGTCACGCCGTCCCGGTAGCAGCCCACCACGAGGTCGTCATAGCCGTCCCCGTTCAGATCGGCCACCGTGCCCGCCATCGCCCCCCAGGCGGGTAGTTCGATGCGACTCTCAGAGTGCAAAGGGTCGGCATGGACGTAGACCGGGACGCTTTCGGTGTGCTCCTGGTCGCTGCAGAACACGAGGTCGAAATACCCGTCCCCGTTCAGATCGTACTGATGGATGCGCTGCAGCACGCCGGCCCGGGAGACGTAAAGATTATGGCCGGCATTCCCAAAGGTTCCCTCGCGGAACGCTTCAAACCCTCGCGTGATCCAGGCGTTTTCGGGCATCTCACACCATCCACTCTTCGGGCTGCTTTCCCGGCCTCAGTCCGTGCCGAGCGATACGGGGCCGTCGGGCGTTATGCGAATGCGCTGCACCCGGAAGGGGAATCTGCTGTTCTCGCCCATTCCCTCGGGGTGCGCGACCAGGACCACGTCGGGTTCGGCCTCGATCGCCTGGCCGTTGAAGGACGTGCAGAAGTCTA
>CAZXDF010000163.1:0-6453 GCA_964639345.1 uncultured candidatus Brocadiaceae bacterium
CGTTTCCGTGTCTTCCGTGGGCATGTAGTTGGCTTTCCTGGTAGTCCTTCTCTTGGGAGGAGGAGCTGAACGATCCTGATGAGAATCTACGAGGCCCTGCTTGCCGCGTTCGGCCATCGGAACTGGTGGCCGGGTGAGACGCCGTTCGAAGTGATGGTCGGGGCCGTCCTGACCCAGAACACCAACTGGACCAACGTCGAGAAGGCCATCGCCAACCTGAAACGATCGGGCGTGCTCAGCGCGGCTGCCCTGAGCGAACTGGACACCTCGGAGCTTCAGGACCTGATCCGGCCCGCTGGCTACTACCGGCAGAAGGCGGGACGGCTCAGGCGGCTCGCCCGCTGGGTGGCGGAGCGGGGCGCGGACGACGCCTGCGCGATCGCGGCGCTCCGGGCCGCGAGCACGGACGAGCTTCGGCAGGGGCTGCTCGCCCTCAACGGCATCGGGCCGGAGACTGCCGACAGCATCCTGCTCTACGCGCTTGAGAAGCCGGTATTCGTCGTGGACGCCTACACGGTGCGGATCATGTCGCGCCACGGGCTCGTCGACCCTGAGGTTGGCTACGAGGAGGTGCAGGCGGTCTTTGAGGACGGGCTCGAGCGGGACGTCGAGCTGTTCAAGGACTATCACGCCCAGTTAGTGGAGGTCGGAAAGCGTTACTGCCGTCGCCGCTCGCCGCGCTGCGAGCGCTGTCCGCTTCGGGGCGTGCTGGGCGATCCGGTCCTGGAGGAATGGTGAGGGCATGGCGCGGCGCCCCTCCGTCACGTGGGTTGGATTCCGGGCGTGCGCCTGCACGCGCCGGGCGGCTTGCATGAACAGGGGGGATTCCTTAGAATAGGAAGCGCTGGCGGGCGGTGCAACCGCCTTGTGCTCAACGGCCGGTGCCTGTGTCAACAAGCCCGGTTGCACCGGGTCGCAGCAAAGTCTCTGGAAGGAAGCATTGGGGCGCGGGGCTATGAGGCACTGGCCTCGTGGCGTTCATTTGTGCGGCCGCGTGGCTCGGCCTTGGAGGTCAGGCGATCGATGCCCATGTTCCGCTGTCGCGAGTGCAGCCACGAGTTCTCCATCGAGGAATCGGAGGATGCTTCCTCGGTGCGCTGCCCGGACTGCGGCGGTTCGGTCGAGCAGACCGACGCCCAGTCCATAGTGGATGACGAGGACACCGGCACGTGGCGGGCCGACTCGGAGGGAGAAGGGGGCGCCGCCGCCTCGGACGAGAAGTACGCCCGCATCAAGTCCGGCGACGAGCTGCGGGGGTTCAGGGTCGAGCACATGGTGGGGGCGGGCGCGATGGCGGTCGTCTACAAGGCGACCCAACTCTCGCTCGAACGGCCCGTCGCGCTGAAGATCCTGCCTCGGAAGTTCTCCGCCAATCCGGTCTTCGTGCGGCAGTTCGGCAGCGAGACCGGCCTGCTGGCCTCGCTGAACCATCCCAACATCGTCAGCATCATCGACCGCGGCCACGAGGACGATACTTACTTCTTCGCCATGGAGTTCGTGGAGGGCACGACGCTGCGGGACATGATGCGCGCCGAGCGCATCGACTCGGAATTCATGGTCAAGATATTCCGCCAGTGCGGCGAGGCCCTCAAATACGCCCACTCGAAGGGCATCATCCACCGCGACATCAAGCCGGCCAACATCATGCTCGACGACCAGAGCAACGTCAAGATCGCCGACTTCGGCGTTGCCGGCATCATCGCCACCGCCCAGCAAAGCAAGCGCACCAAGCGCTGGGTGGTCGGCACGCCGGGCTACATGGCCCCCGAGCAGCAGATCGACGTCGTTCACACCGACCAGCGGAGCGACATCTTCTCCCTCGGCGCGGTCCTTTACCAGGTTCTGACCCGCAAGCTCCCCGAGGTCCTGCCGCCCGAGCCGCCCAGCAAGGTGAACACGGACGTCGATCCCCGACTCGACAGCCTGGTGCTCAAGTGCCTGCAAGAAGGCCCGGGCGAGAGGTTCCAGAACGCGGAGGAGTTCCTGGAGGCGCTGGAGGCCTACCACGTCGAAGTCACGCGGGTGGGGGAGGTGTGCCCCGCGTGCAAGAGCGAAAACCCCGTCACGCAGAAGACCTGTCAGAAGTGCGGCGCCGACCTCTCAGAGCTGTTCGATGTGTGCCCGGATTGCGGGGCCGACAATCGGCGTGACGTGGACATCTGCGTCGGCTGCGGCGTGAACCTCACGACGGTGCGGGAGAAGATCGCCGTCATGATCGCCAAGCGGCGCGAGAAGGCGCGCGCTCTGGCCGCCTCGGGCCAGCATGAGGAGGCTGCCGAGATCCTCAAGATCGTCCTGCAGGTAAGGGGCAAGCTCTACGAGCGCGCCAGGGCCCTGGCCGAACGCGCAATCGAAAAGTACGCCCAGCAGCGTGCTGCGCGCTGCCAGAAAGACCTTCAGAAGGGTCAGGCGCTGGCAGACCGGGGCGATCTGCCGGGCGCTATCGAAACCTGGCGCGGCATCCCCGCCGAGGCCGTGCCGGACGGGAACCCGGCCGAACTCATTCGGAAGGCCGAGGAGACGATGGCCGAGTGCGAGGGGCTCGTGAAGCAGGCGGGCGAACTGCTCGCGGGGCGGCAGCACCAGGAGGCGTCGGCGCTTCTGGCGAAGGTCGAGGCCGCGTGGGCGCGCTGCCCGGGCCTGGCGGAAGCCCGGGGGCAACTTGAAACCGTGCAGCAGGCCGAACAGGTGATCGAGTACGGCCTCAGTGAGGTCGACCGCCTGATGACGGAGGGCGACTACGCGGGCGCGAGGGAGGCGCTGGAGTTCTCCCAAAGCTCCGCGCCGGACGACCCCCGAATGCAGCAGAAGTTCCAGGAGATCGACCTCAAGGAAAGACAGAGCAACCTGAACGGCCTCGTGGCCACGGCCAAGGCGATGCAGCAGCAGGGCTGGCATCTTGCGGCGGCCCGCGGTTTCCGACAGGCGGCGGAGCTGCTCGACGATTCGGACCCGACGAAGGCGCAGCTTCTGGAGAGGGCCGGGCGCGAACGGGAAAAGGCCAGGCCCGAAGAGGAGCCGGCGGCTCCGATGGCCGGCGAGCAGGCCCGGCGCCAAGTCGTCATGCGGACTCGCCTCGGCGCCGGGGAGCAGCAGCGCAAGCGAACGATTCTCATCCTGGCGCTCGTGGCGGCGGCCGTGGCCGCAATCGTCGGCGGGGCGATCCTGGTTTCCCTGCTGGGGTCCGCTCCCGAACCCCTCGGCTCCGGCGAGCCTCCGCTTGCGAACGTCATTCCGCCCCCTGAGCCGCCGCCCGCGGAGCGGTATTTCACCGAGGATTTCGATGAGGGGGCGGCGCAGTACTGGGAGTTTGCCGGAGGGGATTGGAACGTGCTGCTTGAAGCTGACGGGGGGGTTTTCGTGAGTGACGCCTTTGACCGGCGTAAGGTTGCCGAGCACAGGTGGTACGGTGAGCAGGAAGTGGGGGCCGAGGCGTGGGTGGCCGCAGCGCCCGCCCAGAGCGGATCAGCCGACGTGGCCCCGTCGGTGAGGCGGGTGGGGGAGGGCACGGCGCTGGAGCTGCGCGTTTTGCGGACCGCAAGCGGCGCCGAGGCGCGCCTGAGCGCGATGGTGGGTGGCAGGCCGGTCAAACAGACAGACCCCTTCCCGCTATCCACCGGCGCGGACGGGGTTTTCGAAGGGACGCTACGGATCGATGCGGCCGGTGACGCCGCCGCCGCCCGGGTGGACGGCGAACTGGTCGGCGTGCTGCTGGACTTGCCGGAGGAACTGGTGAGGGCCGGCAGGGCCGCCCTGGAGGCCGCATACTGCCGGGCCCGGTGGGACGACGTTGTCCTGGCTGGGGCCGTCGAGGGGAATATTCCGACGCAGTGGCCCCTTCCCCCGCCGCCCCCGCCTCCGCCCCCCCCGAAGCGGCTCTTTCCCATTTCGGCGGTGGAAGCGGCTCCCGGCACCGCGGAAGTTGACCTGTCGGATTATACCCTCATGGTGAGGCAGAGCTTCGAGCACGGAGTGGCGGGCTGGCAGGCCGCGGCCGGAGAGTGGGAGCTTGTCGGCCGGGGACGCTACGGACCGGCGGGGCCGGTCGGCGGGACGAGCGTGTTCGCGCTGGGGGAGTTCCAGGACGTCGAGATCGAGGCGCAGGCGGCGGCGGTAGCGTTCCGCGGCGACTCCAGCGGCAAGTTACTTGGCCTCCTGGCCCGCCGCAAGGACGACCAGAACTATGTGTTCTTCGGCCTGGTCGGCACGGGCGAGGATGAGTGGGCCGTCCAGTTGGTGGCCTGCAACCGCGGGCGGAAGACGACGCTCACTGCGCCGGGGGGGCCTTACGCCTTGCCGGCCGGCGACGTGGCCCTGCGCCTGACCATTCGGGGCGGCCGGGCATGCGGTTACGTCGGCGTGAAACCGGTTCTGAGTGAGAGTAACATCGCGGCGCTCGCGCCCGCCGTCGGCCGGCCGGGGCTTGCCGCGCAGGGGCTTGCCGCCTCGTTTGACGATGTTGCGGTCAGGGTCCGGCAGAGCGTAAGACCGTCCCTTCCCCGCGAGGGGCGTCCGCGCCCGCGCATCCCGGGCACGGTCCCTCTTACGGTACCCGAGGGTGTTGAGATCAAGGCGGCCGAGCCTCCGGCTTTGATAGAGCTGGGCGACTCCGGGACGCGCTACGTTCTGCTGGAGCACTTGGAGTCACCCTACGGCTCCATGTCGGCGCGAATGCGCCTCAGCAGCCCGCAGGACTATCCGACGCTGTCGATCTGCGCCGCCAGGCGCGAGGGCGATGTCGCCTTCGCGGCAATGGAGATCGACCTGGAGGGGAATGTGCGGGTGCGCCTTGCGCGGACGGTTTCCGGGAGGACAGATACCCTTCTTGACGCGCCACTGTTCGAGCTGAACCTCACCCGTTCGCATACCATGACGCTTGTGCTCGGGCCCGGACTGCTGGAGTTCCTCGTCGACGATCTGACGGTCGCACGCTACAGTCCCGGCCCCTATGCCCTGCCCACCGAGCCGGGCGGGTGGGGTTTCAACATCAGGGGCATGACGGCTACCATCGAGCGGGTGGACATCGAACTGTAGGCGCTTCAGAACTCTGGGAGGTCCCAAGGGGATGGCGGACTGCATTTTCTGCAAGATCGTGGCCGGCGAGATACCGGCGGCCGCGCTCGTCGAGACGGAGCTGGCACTGAGCTTCATGGACATCGCCCCGGTGAACCCCGGCCACGCGCTGGTCATTCCGAAGCGGCACACGGAGACGCTACTCGACGTGAGCCGGGAAGAGCTCGGGGAATGCATCCGCATGGCCCAGGGCGTGGCGCGCGCCGTTATGGCCGCCACGGGCTCGGTGGGCTGCAACCTGCTCCAGAACACCCACCAGTGCGCAGGCCAGCGGGTGTCGCACCTGCATTTCCACGTCATCCCTCGCTCGCCCGACGACGGGTTCCGGTTCGGCTGGCGTCAGTTGGAGTACGGGAAGGGCGAGGTGGAGGGGTTGCACTGCAAGATTAGAGAGCTTCTGTAATCCCCGGGCTTCGGCGATCAGCCGCCCCTTTCTCGACCTTGAGGTATAGATGGAGCCGCAACAGATCATATCCTTGGCCATAGAGAAAGAGGCCGAGGCATACGCCCTGTACGCGGACGCTGCGGCGCTGGCCGAAGACCCTGGCGCAAGGACGCTTCTGAGGGAGCTGGCCGCCGAAGAGGCCCGCCACAAGGAGTTGCTGGAGGGCCTGCCCGCCGATAAGGTGCGGGAGTTCAGGCCTCCGCGGGCCCACGACATGATGATCGCGGACTACCTGGAAGGCAAGCCCCTGGCGCCCGACAGCAGGTTGCAGGACGCCATGGTCTTCGCGATGAAACGAGAGGAGCAGTCGCGCCGGTTCTACGAGGCAATGGCCCCGGCCGTTCAAAGCGGCGAGCTGGCGGATCTCCTATTCGAGCTGGCCGCCATGGAGGCCGCCCACAAGGCCCGGCTTGAGGCGCTGTATGAGGATATATTCCTCCGAGAGGGTTGAGGCGGGCGAACATCGGCCGGCCGAGTGGTTTCGCGCTGACGGGCAAGGAGGTTGATCGTGGCGGATGAATGGGACGTAATCGTGATCGGCGGGGGTCCGGCGGGACTGGCCGCGGCGCTCTATACGGGCCGGGCCATGATGAGGACGCTGGTCCTGGAGAAGCTGGTCGTTGGCGGGCAACTCGCCGAGGCATACGACGTGGACAATTACCTCGGCTTCGACGAGGGCATTCTGGGGCCGGAGCTCGTGGAGAAGATGAAGAAGCACGCCGAGCGCTTCGGCGCGAAGATCGTCAGCGAGGAGGCGTCGGACATCACGGCGGACGGGTCCCTCAAGACGGTCCACACGAGCGCCGGAGAGCACACGGCGCCGATCGTCGTCGTGGCCTCTGGCGCCTACCACCGCAAGCTCGAAGTGCCGGGCGAGGATCGGCTGGCTGGTGCGGGCGTTAGCTACTGCGCCACGTGCGACGGGGCGTTCTTCA
>CAZXDF010000164.1:0-3202 GCA_964639345.1 uncultured candidatus Brocadiaceae bacterium
GTCCGGCGCCCCCATGTCCCACTCCGTCGGGTTCCTGGGGATGCTGTCGAAGAGGTGGTCGCGGACGGCCCGGCGGAGCTCGATTGGGTCAAAGCCTTCATCGCGCGCCCGCTGCATGCACGAGCCGCAGAAGCACAGCGAGAGGAGGGACTGGTCGCGCGGGGACGGCATCGTCTCGACCTTGTCGATCACGCAGATGCTGTTCCAGCCCATGAAGCCCAGCGACTCGAGGCGGATGCCGTCGCCGCCGTAGGTCTCCATGAGTTCCGAGACGATAGCCAGGTCATAGGCGCGCACGTCGGGATTGCCGGGGCACAGGGCAGCGCGCTGCCTCTCGCCCATCGCGTCCACGGGGCACGCACCCGGGAAGGCGTGCGCCGTGCTGTGGCTCAGGTGGAAGACCGTGAAGAACAGCACGCCCCAGTCGCGCCTGCGGGCGTTGTCGACGATGTTCGCGAGGTAGCCGGACGTGTCCACGCAGTCGCCGATGACGGGCCGAATGCGCGTCTCGCGCCAGCGGGGGTGCTGGGGCGTGAAGTGGATCCCGCCGTCATCCCAGCGCACCAGCCTCTTGGGGTTGTGGGGCAGGAGGAAGGTGTTGGCGTGGTAGACGGCCGCTATGAACAATTCGTTCAGGCCGCAACTGTCGCCGAGGAAATCGAAGCAATTGTCGATACCTTCCTCGGTGATGTCCCACGGGTGTATGTAGATGCCGCCGGAACTGCCTTCTTTCAGCATGGTACTCTTCTCCAATTAATCCGCACGCGGCCCGGGCGGTGCAACCGCCTTTGGGCAAAAGGGCTGGCACGGCGTACCGTGCCCCTACATCTTCACGGGCGGCTCGTCCAGGAAACCCTTCGCGAAGAATTCCTTCCGCTTCTCGTCAACCTGGCGCGGCAGTGCCGCCGTGACCGACCTGCCGGACGGGCACGATACCGTCCGGCCCCCGATCTGGACGCGCTGGGTTCGGCCCTCGAGGTTGACGATGAGCGCCTTCTGGCGGTTCAGGCTCGTGTAGTCGATCCGGTGCCCGTTGCCTTTGCAGGTCCATGCCTTGATGTCCGTGAACTTCTGTTCGGGGATCAGAACGAGCCCGTGAGCTATGTGCACAATGCGGATGTCCGTCGCCGGCACCTCTATCGCCGGCAGGCACGTGTCGCCCACGTGGAGGTTGACCGGGTGCGGGCTGTCGAGGTCCGTGTTGAGCAGGTAGACGGTTGTGACGCCCTTCTCGCTATACACCGCGTGTCGTACCCTGTCGCTGCCGGCCACGCGGACGTGGCGCTCCAAGTGCCGGTTGGACCGGGTCTGCTCGCCGGCGTAGACTGCCATGAGGATGGCGTTCACGAACTCTTCCATCCCCTTCGCGCCCGGGTATTCCCACGTCGTGATAAGGAAGGCCTTCCCTTTGCCGAGGGAATGCTCCACCAGCAGCGGGCGCTTCGCCACCTCTTCCTTCGGCAGGACGTGGCGCGCCTGAGCGCCCACGAGCACCTGAGCTCCCGCGAGCTTTACCCGGGCGGGAGTCATGTTCCCTATGAAGCATGGGTCGCCGACGTGGGCCCAGTTGCGGATGGTGTAAGAGGGGATCGAACAGTCGTTGACGGACTTCACCCCGGTCACAATGGTCTCGCCCTTCCCAGTGATCTTGACGCCGAAGAGGTCGGAGAAGTCGCCGCCGCGGAAGAGCTTTAGGTCTGCCGCTCTGTCCAGATGGGTGCTGAGGTGCGGGACGCTCATCAGCAGATGCCCGCCCCCGGCCACGTAGTCCTTCAACTTCCCGTAGATCTCCTCGGTCATCGTGTTCCAGCCCAGGAAGATCAGGCACGGATACCGGTTGAGTAGCTTGCTCGGGGCCTCGATCGGCACAACGTCGTACAAGCCGCCGGGCAGGTGGCCGGAGAAGTCCTGGCCGCCGACGACGTACGGGTTGAACCACTCCTCCTTGCGGTGGACGTTCTTGATGTAGTCCCAGCCCCACTCGGCCGGCCCGTGCAGCCATTTCTTGCCGGCCTGGCCCCAGACGCGCTTGTTCCACAGCCCGGGAAACCCGTCAAGATGCCCGTACACAAAGCCGATCCGGACCTTCGGTCCGACGGCCGGGCGCGCGTGGATGTTGGCGAACTGGTAGAACTCCCGCAGGATCCTGCGGCATTCCAGCTTGTCCGGCGTGGAGCCCATGTGGCCGCTCTCGGGGTAGATGAACGCCGAGCCGGAGATGTAGGAGAAGTAGAGGCTCACCTGCCAGCGCTTCAGCCACAGGGGATCGGCCGCGCGCGGGCCGGCGTAAGCGCCGATGGCTATGTGCGCGCCGAATTCCTTCTGCCCATACGCCCGCGACGCGCCGCGCAACGCGCCGTACAGAAGGTCGTAGTCGCCCGGCTGGGATTCGATGTTCAGCATGTCGATCCCGGCCTGAAAGTGGTACTTGAAGGTCATGCTTGAGTCGATGTCCAGCAGGTTGCCGCCGCCGATCTCGCGTTCGGCGTCGATGGTCTCCCGCATGAGATTGACGTACATGTCACGCGCTTCCTGGACGTTCCTGGCGCGCGTGAAGCTCACGTAGTTCCCGGCGGCCCTGTCGGCGGTGTATTCCCTCGGCCAGTAGAGGAGCCCGCCGACCTCTCCCAGGGTCATCCGCCCCATGTAATACTTGCCGGCGGCGGCGAAGATTTGGTCGACCTGCTCCCGCGTGTAGAAGTCCTCGCGCCGGATCAACTCCCGGGCGTTGAAGAGCCTTATCATCTTCTGCCTGCGGATGTCCTCCCCTCGGTGGAAGAACTCCCAGAATATGAAGTATATCTTGTTCTTGCGGCAGAACCTCGCGACCTCGAGCGCCTCCTCAAAAGCGCCCTTTGGCAGGAATGTTGACATGAAATTGCCGAGCTTCAGCTTCAGCAGCAGCTCGGCACTCTCGACACCGGGTTGCATGGTCGCACCAACCTTGACGTGAACGCCCATTGCGCCAATCCTCTCTGCAAAGGTTCATCCGCGGGGCTTGTCCAAGCCCCTTCGGCGTAGGTGGCCGCACGGCATCTGTCACCCGGCGGACACCCGCCGGGCACGGGCCGCGATTCTACACGCACTTGCCCCCCTGTCAAGTTCATGCCCGCGAAGACGGCGGAGGGGCCTTTTCCGGCAGTTTGCTCAATTGCTCGGAATGGGTAGCACTACAACGTCAGACTTGCCACAGATGACATGG
>CAZXDF010000165.1:0-2590 GCA_964639345.1 uncultured candidatus Brocadiaceae bacterium
ATTACCCTCACCCTGGCGGCCTTCGTGGGACAGATTGACACGCTCGGTGGTGTGCATCTGCCTGTCTCGAACGAAGACGTCGTAACAGCCGTTGGTGTCCCCTGGCGCGAGATTCGAGGCGCCTGACAGGAAAGCCACGAAGCGTCCATCTGCGCTGATGCATGGCTCAAAGCTTGCCTCGTTGCCCTCCGCACCGTCGGGGGCGACGCTCGCACGCTCAGTGGTCTGGGTTCTTCGGTCGTAGACGAAGACATCAAGTACTCCGTTCGTATCCTCCAGCATGAGGTTTGAGGCCCCTGACATGAAAGCCACGAAGCGTCCGTCGGCACTGATTGAGGGCCAATAGCTGTGATCGTTGCCCCGCGTTCCGTCGGAGGCGACGCTGACGCATTCGAAGGGGGATCGCGTCAGCCAGTATGCGGCCGCCAGCGCGACCCCGCCGGCCAGCACCAACCAGATCCGGCGCCGCCGCCGTCGCCGAGCCTGCGGCTGCTTCTGGCGGCCGGCCTTTCGCGCGCTGTCCCCGTCGCCCCCACCCATTCTCCCGCCCCCTCAAATCAATGCGCCGCGGCAGATCGCCCGCCCGCAGCCCTGCACATCGGTTCACCTTCTACAGCAGACCCTGCAATTGCTGCCTGGTCATCTCGCAGTCGCGGAGGATCTTGCTGAGCAGACCGAGGCCGACGCGTTCGCGCACATGCACAGGCACGACAGTCACCCGCCCATCCGGATGACGAAGGAAATGATGGCTTCCCCGAACCCGAACAACCTCAAAACCAGCCCTGCAGAGCGCCGCGATTACCTCTCGGCCCCGCAACCGGGGCAGCCGCGTCATGTTTTCACCGTGATACGCTGGACACCAATAAATTCGCTCGAGGACACGGGCTCTCCCTCGACCTCCAGGCACAGGGCGATCGCCTCGCGCACGCGCTTCATCAAGGTGTCCAGCGACCTGGCCTGCGTGTGGCAGCCGCGCAGTTCGGGCACGGTCGCCACGTAATAGGCATCCTCGTCACGCTCGATAACGACGCTGAACGCTCGTTCCATCGCAAATGCTCCCTCCGCCCGCAGGCGCGCCCCCGGCCGCAATCGGCCGGCCTCTGCGGATATTATGCCCTACAGCCGGGTTTCAGACAAGTCGTTACGGCCGCTCGGCTGGCCGCGGGAAGCAGCTCGGCCCGCCGTCACCTGTTCCATCAGTCCGGCCCCCCGACCGCGGAGCGAATCCGGCACTGAAGGCGGTCGGCGTTCCGGACGATCTCCATTCCGACCCGGAGGGCAAGCACTGGAATCAGGCGTTGGCCCGCGAGCAACCGCCCCACTTTCGTCGCGTCCTTTTCTGTGGTCAGCACGCCCTCGCAGCCCGCCGCAGCCGCCCGCTCGACCAGCTCCCGAAGCTCGGCCTCGGCATATCGGTAATGGTCGGGAAAGCCGTCGAACCGGACGAGTTGCGCTCCGAGCTGCTCCAGCGTTCGCCGGAAGCCTTCCGGGTTGCCGATCCCGCAGAAAGCCGCCCAGCGCCCCTCGCGGAGCCCCCGCAGGGGGATGTCGCCCCCAAGGGGCACGCCGCCCTCCGCCGGCGCGTCGCCCTCCAGGGCCACGTCGCCCTCGGCGTCCCCGGCCGCGTCCACGCGGCGCAGGCCCGTCGGCCGGTGCTCGGCCAGGGCTATGGGAACGCCCCCTGCGTAGCGGCGGAACTCCCCCCTGATTCGCCCGATGCGCCCCGGCCCGACCAGATCCGAGCGGGTCAGGACGATGAAATCGGCCCGCTTCAGTTCGCCCGGCGGCTCGCGAAGCAGCCCGCGCGGCAGCAGCCGCCCCCCGCCGAAGGGCTGCACCGCGTCCACCAGCACGATGTCCAAGTCGCGCGCCAGCCGGCGGTGCTGGAAGCCGTCGTCAAGGATCAGCACCTCGGCCCCGTGCACTCCGACGGCCTCCTCGGCGCCCGCCACGCGGTCGGCGTTGACCACCAGCGCCGCGTCTGGCGCCATGCGGGCGAGCATCAGGTTCTCGTCGTCCACGCCGCTCCGCTTGTCGCGCCCGTAGCCCTGGCTCAGGATGGCCACTCGGCAGCGGTCCTTCAGTTGCTCCGCCAGCCACGCCACCATCGGCGTCTTGCCCGTGCCCCCGGCGGTGATGTTGCCCACGCTGATGACGGGCACGGGAGCGCGACGGACCTCACGGCGGCCCCGATCGTAGGCCCGGTTCCGCGCCCGGACGGCCAGGCCGTAGGGCACCGACGCCGCCGTGAGGACCGCCCGCACGATCCCCAACCCCGGCCCATGCTCGCCCGGGTCGACGGCCCGCCGGTGCAGCGCGTGTAGTTCTGTCCTCAGTCCCACCGATTCGCCCTCATCCAGGGGGCGCGCAGGCACCCATTCGGGTGCTTGAAAGCCCCGCCATTTACCTTACAATACACGCATACCCGGCACGTGGGCAAGCCTGTGCGCCAGGAATGATGCGACTTCGCGGCAGCAAGCCAGTGAAGATCAGCAGACACGAGGGGGCCAGGAATGAGTGACGAGCTTGTTCTGAGCGCGACTGCCGAAGGATGCTCGCCCTTCGCGGATGGGAAACCCGAGTCAACAAG